>JACQUA010000402.1 GCA_016210565.1 Chloroflexota bacterium | reverse complement strand
GGATTCTTCGACTACGCTCGCTGCGCTCGCTTCGCTCAGAATGACATTTTCATCCTTCATGGTGCGCCATCGGCGCATGGGTGATTGTATGGTATTCGGTGCTTCGGATTTGGAATTTGGGGCGCCAGCGCATTGGTGGGTTCGCGCAACCGCCCTCTTCAGCACTGCCCCGTTGCGCTTAACCCACCCTACGCCCGCGGGGTTTACCGGGGACGAGGGCAATTTGCATCGAAAAGAGTTATGGGATATGCTATGGCCATGATTGAAAAAGCTATGGTGGGCTTCATGAAACAAGGTTTGTCGCAGATGGTCTGCAGAAACTGCGCACATCGCTGTGGGGTCGTCTTATGAAACGGTACGTTTTGGGCCGGCTGGCCCAGGCAGTGGTGGTCATTTTCTTCATGAGCTTCATCGTTTTTTCGCTGGCCCGGGCAGGCGGCGACCCCGTGGCCCTCATGGCGCCTCCCGAGTGGTCAATAGAGGAGATGAACAAGCTGAGGGCCCAACTGGGATTGGACCAACCCTGGTACGTCCAGTATGGCATCTTCCTTTCTAATGCGGTGCAGGGGGATTTTGGCACTTCCATCAGGACCGGGAGGCCCGCCATCGAGCTGGTGATGGGCCGTCTGCCTGCGACCATTCAATTGTCCATTGCGTCCTTGCTGATCAGTGTTCTTCTGGCCATACCCATCGGGGTTTACTCCGCCATAAAGAAGGGAGGAGTTCTCGATGCCATCGGCAGGCTGACGGCTGTGCTGGGGCAATCGATGCCCAGTTTCTGGTTGGGCCTGTTGTTTATCTACATATTTGCCGTTACGCTGAGAGTATTGCCGGTGGGTGGGGAATCCGGGGGCAAGTACATCGTACTGCCTGCCCTGACTCTCGGGTGGTACGCCGTTGCCGGCATCATGCGATTGATGCGCTCCAGCATGCTCGATGTCCTGAGCACTGAGTACGTGAAGCTGGCCAGAGCGAAGGGGCTTTCCGAGAGGGTGGTGATCTGGAAACACGCACTGAAAAATGCTTTGCTTCCTGTTCTGACCTTCATTTCCATACTGTTTGTCGCCCACCTGGGGGGTTCGGTGGTTACCGAGACCGTCTTTGGCTGGCCCGGGGTGGGACTCTTGCTGATCCAGGCAGTGAACTGGCGTGATTTTCCCATCATTCAGACCGTGGTGATTGTATTGAGTATCCTCTATGTCCTGACAAATCTGATCGTTGACATCGCCTACGCCTATTTGAACCCAAAAATTCGTTACGGCCGGAGATAGAACGTGTCGATCCGAGTTGGCAAACTGAAGCAGTTTCCTGTTATTCCGGCGGTGGCCGGGGCTCTCCTGTTTCTCATGATTGTGCTGGCTGTCTTTGCGCCGCTGATTGCCCCTCATTCATCCACCGAAGCGTCGATCAAGGACAAGCTCCTTCCGCCGTTCTGGATGGAAGGGGCGAGCCGCGACCACCCCCTGGGTACGGACCTGTACGGTAGAGACATCATGAGCCGCCTCATTTTCGGGACGCGCGTTGCTCTATCGGTAAGTTTCCTGGCCCTGATGGTGAGCGGCATTCTGGGTACTGTCCTGGGCATGATGGCCGGGTATTATGGGGGGCGGCTGGACATGCTGCTGATGAGAATAGTTGACATCGCGTTATCCATGCCGCTTATCCTGATGGCCGTCGTCCTTGCCGTCGTCCTGGGGCCAAGCTACGCGAACACCATTCTGGTGATAGGTCTGCTGCTCTGGCCAAAATACGCGCGGCAGATTCGAGGCGAAGTGCTGGGTATCAAGGAGCAGGATTTTGTGGCCCTGGCCCGGGTGGCCGGTTGTTCTGGATTAAGGATAATGTGGCGTCACATTTTCCCCAACGTGTTGCCCACGTTTCTGGTGATTCTCACCCTTCAAGCCGGCTACGTTATTCTTCTTGAGGGTTCCCTGAGCTTTCTGGGGGTGGGGATTCCACCCCCGACCGCGGCCTGGGGGGCCATGGTGGCCGACGGCAGGGGTCTCCTCGCCACGGCCTGGTGGGTATCGATGCTGCCCGGCATTGCTATCCTGCTGGCCGTGCTCTCGCTGAACCTGCTGGGCGACTATGTCAGGGACCGCCTTGATCCCAGGCTGAGGCAGATATAGTATTGCCGATCACCGGTACCACAGGCCTCCGTGCCTGTGAGAGCTGTACCTTGGGATGCTGACTTATCTTGCCATGACGTTTGGGCCGCGAACGTGCGCACCCGTAAAGGGTGCCCGGCGGCCCGTAGCCGCCCCGATGGATCGGGGCGTAAACGCGCACCCGTAGAGGGTGCGGCTACAGTAACATCTTGAAAGGAAAGTATAGTGCTGATTCTCAGCAATGAAGACGCCCGGCAAGTGCTGACCATGAAGGCCTGCATCGAGGCGCTGGACCGCATTTTCCAGGACCAGGCCAACGGAGACGCCGACCACAGGCGCCGCATGGACTTTTTTGTTCCCTGCGAGCGGACGGATGGCTACTACCGGTGGTCAACGACCGAGGGGGCCAGCCGCGGCTCGGGCATCCTGGCCATTCGAATCAAGTCTGATGTGTTGTACTTCCCCGGTGGGAAGACCATCGAATGGTACGCCGGGCAGCCCGGGACCTACTGCGGCCTCATTATGCTGTTCAATACGAACACCGGGGAACCCCTGGCCCTGATGCAGGATGCCATAATATCGCACATCCGGGCGGGCGCCAGCGCCGGGCTGGGCGCCAAGTACCTGGCGCGCGCGGATGCCGCCAGCGTGGGGATGTTGGGCTCCGGGGGCATGGCGCGGACGTATCTCGAAGCCTTCTGCGAGGTTCGAAAGATCTCCCGGGCCAAGGTCTTCAGCCCCACGCCGGAGAACCGCCTGGCCTACGCCAGAGAAATGAGCCGCGCTTTGAATATCCCCGTCGAAGCGGTGGACAAACCGGAGCTGGCGGTCCGCGGCAGCGATATCGTTTCCACCTGCACCGACTCCATGCGGCCCACGGTAGACCCGTCCTGGGTGGAGCCGGGGATGTTCATCACGGATTGCCGCCCGAACGAGATAACCGCCGAGGTAAAGAAGCTCTGCGACGTCCAGATGAAATTGGGCAAGGCCCGCTTCAGTCACGGCATACCCTCAATGGGAGTGATGGGAGAATACGCCCAGGCAGTCATTGGCAAGCCTGACGAGCTCGCCCGTATCCCCATGGTCCCACCCCGTGACCTCAGCGAATTGCCTACCCTGGTGGACCTCCTCACCGGCCATATGAAAGGACGGTCAAACGCCGCTCAGATCACCTACTTTGCCAATGACGGCGCCCAGGGACTGCAGTTTGCAGCATCGGCAGGGAAGGTGTACGAACTGGCCAAAGCCAGGGGTTTGGGCAGGACCATTCCCCAGGACTGGCTCCTGCAAACTATCCGGGACTAGATTGTCATTGCGAGCGAAGCGAAGCAATCTCCCGGTTGGCTGAACAGGCTGGGGGATTGCTTCGCTTCGCTCGCAATGACAGCATTTTTCATTTTGATCTTTGATATTTGAATTCAGGATGATCTCGTGGCTTTACTAGAAGTCCAGGGCCTGCAGACCCATTTTTTCACCCGCCGTGGAGTCGTCAAGGCGGTGGATGGGGTGAGCTTTTCCCTGGATAAGGGGCAGGCGCTAGGGCTGGTTGGAGAATCGGGGTCCGGGAAAAGCGTGACCTGTCTTTCCATCATGAGACTCGTTGCGCCTCCGGGCCGCATCGTGGGCGGAAAGATACTTCTCGACGGCGAAGACATCCTTGCCAAATCTGAGCCTGAGATGCAGAAAGTCCGCGGGAAGCGCATCTCCATAGTCCTGCAGGACCCCATGAGTTCCCTGAATCCCGCCTTTACTATTGGCGACCAGGTCGGGGAAGCGATCCGCGCCCATCAGGGGACGAGGGGCGCCCGGCTGAAGGAACAAATTGTGGAGATGCTGAGGTTGGTGCGCGTGTCATCGCCCGAGATGCGGGCCGGCCAGTTCCCCCATCATCTCAGCGGAGGGATGAGGCAAAGGGTCGTAGGGGCCATAGCCCTGTCCTGCCAGCCCCGGGTCCTCATTGCCGACGAGCCAACTACCTCTCTCGATGTTACCATCCAGCTCCAGTACCTCAAGCTGCTCAAGGACATCCAGCAGCGGTCCCAGCTCGCCATCATCTTTATTACCCACGACTTCGGAGTCGCTGCCAGGATGTGCGACACCGTGGCCGTGATGTACGCCGGCAAGATTGTCGAAATAGCCGGCGTCCGGCAGCTCTTTAACAATCCCGTCCACCCCTACACCCAGGCGCTCATGGGCTCGGTTTGCCGCCCGGGGCAAAAGGTGGAGAGGCTCTATTCTATCGAGGGCCAACCGCCGCGCCTCAGCAACTTGCCGCCGGGGTGCAGTTTTGCCCCCCGTTGCTGCGATGCCACCGACCGGTGCCGCGGAAATCCTTTCCCTCCCACCGTGTCCGTGGAAAAGGGGCACTCCGCCACGTGCTGGAAGCTGGTGTGACCGTGAACGAACCATTTCTCAATGTGCGAGAACTCAGGAAATATTTTCCCCTGGACAGGGGACTGTTCAACCGCGGCGGCGGCCTGGTCAAGGCGGTAGACGGGGTGAGCTTCAGCATTGGCGGCGGGGAGACCTTCAGCCTTATCGGGGAATCGGGCTGCGGCAAGACCACTGTAGCCAGGATGGTCCTTCTGCTGGAGACGCCAACCGATGGGGCCGTTTTCTGGCGCGGCCGGAACGTGCATACCCTGTCTGGCCCGCAACTCGCAAGCTACCGGGCATCGGTGCAGGCTGTATTTCAAGACCCCCGTAGCGCTCTGCAGCCACGGATGAGAATAGGGGACATCGTTGGAGAGCCCTTGGAGGTGAATACCGGTCTGAGCCGCAGCGAGATCAGGGAAAGAGTAGCCAAGGCCCTGGAGTCGGTGGGACTCTCTGTGGCGGACCGGCAAAACTTTCCTCATGAACTCAGCGGCGGGATGCAGCAGAGGGTTGCAATAGCCAGGGCCCTGGCCCTCAAGCCCGCCATCATTGTACTTGATGAACCGGTGTCAGCGGTGGACGTGTCCATTCGCGCCCAGATATTAAATTTGCTCAAGGACATCCAGAGCCAACAGGGCGTGGCCTACCTCTTCATTTCCCACGACCTGGGCACGGTGCGGTATATGAGCCACCGGGTCGGCATCATGTACCTGGGGAAGCTTGTTGAGGAGGCCACCACCGAAGAGGCATTTTCGAGCCCCTTGCATCCTTATACCAAAGCCCTTCTTTCGGCTGCGCTGCCGGGCCATCCAGATGTCAAGCAGGAGGAAATCGTACTCCCCGGCGAGGTCCCTTCGCCCATAGACACCCCTTCCGGCTGCCGCTTCCATCCCAGATGTTCCTATGCCATGGAAGTCTGCCACGGTGTCGAGCCGCCCCTGTGCGAGGCATGCAGCGGACACATCGTGGCCTGCCATCTGTATCCGGCCAAGCCTTGAGCCGTAACCGTCATTGCGAGCGAAGCGAAGCAATCCCCTGGTTGGCTGGACGTCCGGTCCGCCGTGCGGACTCCCGCAAAGCGAAGGAGATTGCTTCGCTTCGCTCGCAATGACAGCCTGACGAGGAGTAAAATGATGCTATCAAAATGGGTGAACGGAGCGACTGCTCTGGTATTAGTCCTCTCCCTGTTCCTCGGGGCATGCTCCGAGGCAGCTCCGACGGCGCCCCCGTCGCTGCCCGTGACGCCGCAGCCCGCAGTCGCCACGCCCGCCGCGACGACCAGCCCAGCGGTCAACGCGCCTACCACAGCGGCGACTAAGTCGGCGCCTGCCCAGCCTGCCGCACCGAAACCTGGCGCCACGCCCAAACCCGAGAAGGTGGTGGCGCTGGTGGAGTACTTCGGACTGGAAGGCTTCTTGCCGCACAACGACACGGCCACGGCTTTCAAGCTGCTGCCCGGTTATGAGGCCCTGTGGGGTCTGGACCCCGTCACGAGGGCGCTCCGCCCCATGTTAGCGGAAACCCTGCCCCAATGGTCTGAGGACGGGAAGACGCTGTTCATAAACCTCCGGCAGGGCGTGCAGTTCCAGGGTGGCTATGGGGAGATGACGGCCGAGGACGTGAAATTCTCCATAGAACTGGGGGGGCGGGACACCTCGACCAACACTGCAAAGGGCATGATGGCCGCTGCCAAAGTGGAAATACTGGGACCCCACAAGCTGGCAATACATCTTCCCCAGCCTGATTGGGCCTGGCCTCTCAACGTGGCGACGTTGAGTCCTTTCCTGCTTCCCATAGTGTCAAAGAAATACGTAGAGACGGTGGGTGAGAAAGAAGCCGGCAACATGCCCATCGGGACGGGGCCGTTCAAGCTGGTCAAGCATGAATTTGGTAAGTCCCTCGAGTTCGAGGCCGTCCCGAACCACTGGCGGGTGACGCCGGACTACAAGACTCTCGTCATCAAACTGATTGGCGAACCAGCAACCGCTATCGCCATGCTCCGCACCGGGGAGGCCGACATCGCCGGCATTCCTTCGTCATTCGTGCCCGAGGCCCGGGCTGCGGGGCTTGACATAAGACTGATCCGCAATATCGGGGCTATAGGCGTAGCTCTCGGAGGCCAGTATTTATCATCCAGGGATACCTATGACCCCAACGTGCCCTGGGTGCTGGCCAGGGACCCGGAACGGGCGCTGAAGGTCCGGAAAGCGCTGAATCTGGCCGTCAATCGCCAGGAAATCATCGACAAGGTTCTTAACGGCATAGGGGAGCAGTGGCCGGCGATTTCGTCCATCAATAACGACGCTTCCTGGGACCCGTCCTGGAAGCCGTACCCTTACGATCCGGTGGAGGCGAAGCGACTTCTGGCTGAAGCCGGGTACCCCAACGGCATTGAAACGACCATGATCCTGTTTCCCTCGACCGGCCATGCCACCAAAGAAATCGGCGAGGCCGTGGCCAGCTACTGGGAAAAAATCGGTATTTCTGTCAAGCGCCTGACAATGGACCAGGCTACCCACAGGACGCGGCAGATCGGGCGCAGGAATGCCGGGTTCGCTTTCCCGGCATATCGCAACACCTACAGCGACGACATGATCAGCGGCACGGCTTTCTACGGCAGCAAGAGCACCGGCATGAACCAGCAGTTTGAGCATGCCCGGATTGATGACTTTATCACCCGGGCCACTGCGGAACTGAATGTCGACAAGAGAATGCAAATAGAATACGAGTTCCACAAATTCGTGTACGACAATTATCTAACGGTGCCCATTTCCATCGAACACTTTCCTCTGGCGGTTACCAAAAGGATTGGCGACTGGCCATCGCTCAGCGGCGACCCGTATTTGAACAACTTCGAGTATGTCAAGCTGAAATAGGCGACTGACGGAATGGGCAAAACGATCACGCAGAAGCCGCGCGTAGGGTGGGTTAAGCACAGCGGGGTGGCGGGGAGCCAGGGTGGCTGTGCGAACCCACCAGAACTGAGGCAGACGAACAAAGCCGGCCAGGATTACCAAGAAGAATGGCGGGTTCGCGCAACCACCCCGGTCAACACCGTCCCATTTGCGCTTAACCCACCCTACGCCTATTGCGCCCGCCTGTTACGGTCAGCCGCCTTTGCTCGACCTGCGGACGTGGCTTTCAAAGAGAGAGTGTCCTGAGGGAATGGGCAAGACGATCACGGAGAAGATTCTGGCCAAAGCCTGCGGCAAGGCAGAGGTCTTCCCCGGAGACTACCTCAACATAACCCCGACCCGTCCAGTTACCCTCGCCTGGCTCTACCAGAGGGGCTGCGCCCAGTTCGACGCCGTCGGGGCTGCCAGGGTCTTTGATCCCCGGCTGGTGAATGTCGTCAACGGCCATCATGGCGTGACTGCCTCTCACTCTCAGATGGAAGTCAGGGGTCAGATGAAGAAATGGTGTCAGAAGGTCGGCATCCCGCCGTCTAACATATATGACCTTGGCAGGCAGGGGATAGAACACGTCGTCAGCGGCGAGCGCTGCTGGGCCTTGCCGGGGACAGTATTCGTAGAGGTAGTGAATGGACACGGCAGCAGCCTCGGCGCGCTCGGCGCCTTTGCCTTTTCGCTGGGGTACGAGTCCGGGGCCTACCTGGTCACCGGACGCACATGGGTACAGGTACCCGAGACCATCAAGATCAACCTCACGGGCAGCCTGCAAGAGGGCGTCACGGCCCGGGACATTTTTGAACACGTGCTGGGGGCGATTGGCGCTGCGGGGGCGCCGGGACAGGTGATGGAGTGGACTGGGCCGGCGATTGACGCCCTCGGCATGGACGGGCGCTTCACGGTCTGCTGCGGCGCCTTGTTCACAGGCGCGTGGACAGCCATTGTCAATCCTGACGGGAAGACGCTGGACTACGTTCGGGCGCGCACCAACGAGCCCTTTGAGCCTGTGTCCAGCGACCCCGATGCTTCTTTTGCCCGGGTGCACGAGTTCGATGTTTCTCAAATACTTCCTCAGGTGGTTTCTCCTCCCCGGAGGAACAGTGTAAGCCCGGTGGCCCGGGTAGAGGGGACGAAGATAAACCGGGGCTTCATCGGGTCCTGTTTTAACAGCCGTTTGGAAGACATGAGAATGGCAGCCGGAATCTTGAAGGGAAAGAAGATAGCCCCGGATGTTGTGCTCAACATAACCCCCGGCACCATGGGCATATACAGGGAATGCCTGAGGGAAGGTCTTATCGAAATATTCGCCGAAGCCGAGGCAACCGTTCCACCGCCGGCCTGCGGCATGTGCACCGGTTCGAACACGCCGCTGGCAAGCGGAGATGTATGCATATCCACCAGCACCTGCAACTGGCCGGGTCGCATGGGGAGCCGCGAAGCCGAAATCTATCTGGCCAGCCCGGCCACGGTGGCCGCTTCTTGCATCGCGGGGCGGATTACCGACCCGCGCAATCACCCCAAGGATGGAAGATAGGATGCAAGACATGATGAAGCTGCGGGGGAGGGTGTGGCTCTTTGGGGACCTGCTGGACGTGGACCAGGATATCTGCCCGCACGATGTCGTCGCCCGTCTGAGAAGCCAGGGTATGCCGGAATCCGAAGAGCAGCTTGGAAAATACTGCCTCGTCAATGTCGATCCCGATTTCCCGGCCAGGGTGAAAAAGGGGGATATTATTGTTGCGGGTGAGAACTTCGGATACGGCCATGACAATGACCACGCCTGCAAAGCCATCCGGGGGGCCGGAGTGGCCGCGGTCATTTGTGAGTCGACCAACACTGTCTTCTTGAGGAACGCAACATATCATGGCCTTCCCGTCATCGCCTGCCCGGGAATCAAACGAAAAGTGAAACAGGGAGACGAGCTGGAAATCGAGCTCGCCGCGGGAACAATTCTGAACACGGCCACGGGGGAGGTGCACCGGTTTGCGCCGCTTCCTCACTTTCTTCTTGAAGTGGTCCGGGCCGGTGACCTGTACCGGCACCTCGGAAACCAGATAAAGGAAGGACGCGTATGTTGGCCGGCGCCGGTCGAACCGGTCCGGTACTGAGTCTTTTTTGCCCACGAACAATACGGATGTGTCGATGCGTTTGTATTAGCCCGAATTATGCATGCATTATCTGAAGAGTTCATTTTTTTCCACCCCCCGCACTGGCCATGTCCCACATTTTCTGCTGGACACAGAGGGGCAGAGCCGCTGTGCAGACGCGGGGAGTGTGTCACCTACGATCTAAACTGGCGCCGTGGCAAACCGGTACCACAGGCCACCGTGCCTGTGAGAGCTGGATTTTCGACAAGGCAGCCATTTGTCCTCCTGACGATCGACAAGCTCCCGTTGCGGGGTGCATGGGGCTGTGGGTGAGTGACAAAGATATATGGATATATGGATAGCGGCCTCGTTCACCGCTCACCCCGACGCATCGAGGTGGTACCGGGCGTGGGCGTGTGCCACATTCTTGGAGAACCCTCTGTGTCCGGCACCCGAGAGGTGGGACACGGTCAGACACCGGCAGGCCGAAGCCTTGTCCGCCTTGCGGACTCTCGCAGAGCGGAGCGGCTACGCCCCACCCGGGCGTACGCATAATCAGGGACTAACCAATCTGCCGCCCGGAGGCACGAATGCAAAGTGACGCTGTCTTCGATCTAGCCGAAAATGTTGTTGCCACGAACTATTCGGACATTCCTGGCGAGGCTGTAGCTGTCTCCAGGAAGTGCGTCATCGACACCCTGGCGGCAATGCTGGCCGGGACCAGCGCCCCCGGCTGCGAGGTAGTAAGCAATCTGGCAAGGGAATGGGGCGGCAGGGAGGAAAGCACCGTCATCGCTCACGGCTGCAGGTTACCCGCGCCTAACGCCGCGATGGTGAATGCCACGATGGCCCGCGCCTGGGACTTTGACGATTGCCACGAAGAGGCGCACGACCACCCCAGCGTGGCTACTGTGCCCACCGCTTTTGCAATGGCGGAGAAGATCGGGAAAGTATCCGGCAAAGACCTCATGACGGCGATAACCCTGGGCGCCGACCTGGTCCTGCGGCTGCGCCTGGCCTCCTGGGCGAAGTCTGCGCAGCGCCATTCCCCCTGGACCACCGCCACCTACGCTCCGTTCGCTGCCGCTGCGGTGGCCGGCAAGCTCCTCGGTCTGGACAGGGGCAGGATGGTAAACACTATAGGACTGGCCTTCACCGAGGCCTCGAACACGAACCAGTGCCAGCAAGATGGTTCTCTGGCAATACGCGTCCATCATGGCATGGCCGTTAAGGCCGGTCTGGTGGCTGCTTTGCTGGCGGAACGGGGTATCACCGGCCCCCAGAACGCCCTCGAGGGCAAGCTTGGTCTTTTTCAGGCGTATGAGGGGGGAATCTATGACCGCCGCAGGCTGCTGGCAGACCTGGGCCGGCGGTTTGAAAGCGCGAATATCAGCGTCAAACCGTACCCGTGCTGCAAGTTCACCCATGCGGCCATCGATGCCACGCTTAAGATAGTTTGCCAGCACGATATCAGGCCTGACCTGGTGGAGGAGGTCAGGGTCCGGGTATGCCGGGACTGCTACAGTGCTGTCTGTGAGCCCCCGGGGCGAAAACAAAGGCCGGACACGATTGTCGATGCCCAGTTCAGCATTCCGTACACGGTGGCAACAGCCATAGTCAAAAGAGGGGTCTTTCTCGGTGATTTCACACCAAGGAGCATCAGCGATCCGGTCATTTTGGAGGTCGCTGCCAGGGTGAGACCTGCCATCGATCCGGACCTGAACGGCGCAGGGATGGGGCCGTGCGTTGTGGAAGTCACAACAGGCCACAGGAAGACATATTCGCAACGGGTGGACTACGTAATAGGACATCCCCGAAACCCCATGAGCATGGAACAGTGCGCCGAAAAATTCCGGGAATGCGCCGCCCATTCGATAAAGCCCGTCCAGGCAGACACCGTTGAAGAAGTAATCCGCATGGTGGCCCACCTGGAAGACGTTGAGGACGCGGGCAGGATTATGCGGCTTCTCGCTTAGGCGTTTCACTCCGGCCTCAGACAAAACATAACTGATTTGTTATAATTCTGGATTATGCTGAAGCTGTGCGTTACACCCGCCGACCCCATGCATAATCCTGGATAATTTCTAAGAACCTCTCAGTAGATGACGTGGAAAGAGCGCAAGAGACAAGCCAGGACGGATCCCGGCGCCCGCGAAGAATATAATGCTCTGGGGTCTGGAAGCATCCTGGCCGCAGAAATAATCCGCCTCAGACGGGCCAAAGGGTTGACCCAGGAACAACTGGCCCGGATGCTGCACACGAAGCAGGAAAGCATAGCCCGGCTGGAAAGCGGAAGGTGGCTGCCATCGTTGTCCACGGTCACCAGGTTGGCTGCCACGCTGGGCGCCGAGCTGGAAATAAAGCTGCTCCCGCAATCGGAGGGACGGGAGGGCGCCACGCTTTCTCCGATGGAGCAGAAAGCGCGCAACCATGGAACGGACAGGGCCGTCCGCCCGGAATCATCGGCATCTAAGACCAGCGCCAGGGCCGCGTCATTCAGGAAATCACCAATATTTTCTGGTCTGGATGAAAACCATCTGGAGGCCCTGTCCCGGCTGGCCGTGGAACTGAACCTGAAAGCGGGCGATTTCCTTTTCCGGGAGGGTGAGCCGGCGCAATCCTGCTATCTCGTAGTCTCGGGGATGTTCAAGATCGTCGCGCACTCAACCTCCGGCATTGATTTCATAACCGCCATCTATGGCCCGGGGGAAGTGCTCGGCAGCACCAATCTTTTTGTGGCCAAACCCCGCCGGTCATCAGCCCAGGCGATTGTCGACACGTCGGTACTGTCGATCGATAACGGCCATCTGGCGGCCTTTCTCCAGCAGAATTCCGCGCTGCGGGCTCAAATCCTGGAGAAGATGCTCACGGTGTCCGGACGGCGGCGCCAGGCTGCCATCTCCCGGCTGAGAGAGCTGGCCTCTGAGAGGACCGACTGCCGTCTGGCGCGCATCTTGTTGGCTCTTTCGATGGCCTTGGGTCCCTGTATCCCCCTCACCCGGCACGAAATCGCCGAGATGACGGGGACCACCGCTGAGACCGCTGCTCGGTTCATAAGCGAGTTGGCGCGGACTGGAATCGTTCAATCTCTTCGCGGGAAGGTAATCGTTAAAGACCGGGACAGACTCCGGAAGCTGGCTGAAGCCTCATAGGAACGAGGCGGGTGGTCTTCCGGGTCGCGCCGCTCACAGGCGGGACGCCTAAACCACTCACAGGCGGGAAGCCCGTGGCCCTGTGGTAGTTGCTTGACCCAAATCATTGACGCCCCTTTCAGTCTGACCTAGACTCATGCCAACAGGACGAGTCAGCCAGGGAGACTGTAACTTGAGAAATTCCGTGGATTACGATGTCATTGTGGTCGGCGCCGGTAGTGCGGCATTGACTGCTGCTATTACTGCCCGCAATGAACGCGCCAGCGTCGGGGTTCTTGAAAAGAGTCCCCGCCAGGCAAGGGGCGGAAACTGCCGCTTCACCGGCGGAAGCTACCGATTCTGGCATAAGGGTCTCCAGGACGTCCTTGAGTTTGTTGAGGATGTCCCGGAGGAAGAAGCCAGGTCTTTCATCCTGGCGGAGTACTCAGCGGACACCTGGTACAACAAGATGCTCCAGGTTACGGAGGAACGGGCGGACCCCAGGCTGACAGAATTGCTCGTTACTGAATCGACGCCGACTGCCAGGTGGTTAAAAGACCAGGGGGTGAGGTTCGAGCTGGCGACGCGCCACTCGGTCAGGCAGGGAGACCGGATCAAGTTAGAGGCGGGGGCCAACGTGATGCACGCCAGGGGTGGCGGCGAAGGTCTTTCAGACGCCCTTTTCGACATCGCCGGCAGGAAGGGCGTGGAAGTAATTTACCGGACAAAGGCCGTGAAGTTGCTATCGAATTCGAGAGGCGGCGTCAACGGCGTGACCGTCCAGGACGAGGAAGGTTTCAGGGATATTAAGGGCAGGGCCGTCGTCCTTGCCTGCGGCGGATTTGAAGCCAATCGGGAGTGGCGGGCGAAGTATCTCGGACCGGGCTGGGACCTGGCCAGACCCCGGGGGACGCGGTACAATACCGGCGATGGCCTGCGGATGGCTTTCGAGGTTGGCGCCCAGCCCGCAGGTCACTGGTCCGGATGTCACTCCTGTTGCATTGATTACGCCTGTTCCAGAATGCCCGAGGGTGAAGACATCCCCATCCCCATTACCCGGAATGAATCCGCACTTGGTATAATGGTGAACGCCGATGGCGTGAGGTTTTTCGATGAGGGGGAGGATTTCAGGGTTTATACCTACGCCAAAATAGGCCTCCGTGTTTTGCAGCAGCCTCAGGCGGCGGCCTGGCAGATCTTCGATGGCAAGGTCACCAGCCGTCTCGATCCGGACTATTCCAGCGCTTCCCCTGTGACAGCGAATTCTGTCGAGGATCTGGCAGAACAACTGAGGATGCCGGCGCTTACCAGGACCATAGAAGAGTTTAATGCCGCGGTGCAAGAGGACGTCCCTTTGGACCGTGATATCCTAGATGGCAGGGGGACAGTCGGGATTACACCGGGCAAGTCCAACTGGGCTCAGAAGATAGACCAGCCGCCGTTGGTGGCCTATGCCGTAGGCTGCGGCATCACTTTCACGTATGGAGGTATCAAGATTAACACCAGGGCCCAGGTACTCGATACCGAAGGTGAACCTATTCCGGGACTGTATGCCACGGGCGAAATAGTGGGGGGTATCTGGCACAAGGCCTACATCGGGGGAGGCGGCATCGCGCTGGGTACGGTGTTCGGCCGCATCGCCGGCGCCAATGCGGCGGGGGAATAGGCAGCTACGTAGGGTGGGTTAAGCACAGCGGTGATGTGGGGAATCGGAGTGGCTGTGCGAACCCACCGTTTCGGAGGTGGGATGTCAGAAGTTCGAAGCAGGAAACGGACGACGGCTTCTTGATATTCGAACATTTGGGATTCTGAAACTCTTTGGAATTTGGCCATTCGGACTTGGGATTCGGAGCGCCAGTGGCGGCGCCGGTGGGTTCGCGTCCCGATGCCGCATCGGTACGCGAACCCACCCTATGGTATTGTGTCAAACATGATTCCTTTCAAGGAGTTCATCAAGAGGTCGATGGACGGACCGGTGGTAACCGAGCAGGCCTTCGACCTTGACCTCAGCCGGCGCCTGAGGCGTGTCGCCGCCGACTACGGAGTCCGTTTCCAGCCGGCCGAGATCATCTGTGATGACGCCACTGCAGACGCCATCTTTCAGGCCGCCCTGGAACTGGCCTGCCAGGTGGGCCTGTACAATGTGGATACCAATCGGATAATCCTGCTGACTGAAGCGGAGATTGGGGAGACCTGCCGGGAGACGCCAAAGCAGTTTGTCCGGGGGGCGGGCAAGGATGCAGTGATGGTCCCTGCCAGAAGTCACGACAGCCGGGCCGTCCCCTATGGGTTCCGCTGGCCGTTGACTCACCCCCGGTCCCTGGGCAAAGAGGCCTTCCTGTCCGAGGCACTGGGGGCCCATCTGTCGGACACCACGGAGATTGGGGACCTGGCCAGGGAACTGAAGCCGTGGCTTGAGGGGGTCGAGAATAAGGCAGGAACGGTGGGCGACACAATGTGGGCCATAGCTTCGACCAGATGGTGTCTGGCTGTGGCCAGGATGGCCGGCCAGCCCGACATGTACGTGGGAACGTGCGCCGGCATCGCCGTGCCGGCCGTTCTGGCCTGCTTTATGGGTGAAAAAGCCTACAAAAAGCACCACTCCGGTATTTCAGTGGTTACCATGCCCGAACTCAAGATCAACTGGGAGCGTTTGCAACTGGCGTTCATCGCCCGGCAAATGGGAACGGCGATGCGCATCAGCGGCGGGGCTGTGCTGGGGGCTTACGCCCGGAACGCCGAGGAGTCCGCCATCCTTTCCGTTGCCAGCTTGCTGGTGCAGTTGAGCTATTCCGCCGGCGACTGGGTCAACATAGCGCCGTCCGACCGCCAGGGGTACCGCACCGGCAGGGCCACGATGCAGGCTCAAAGCGCCGCTTCGCGGGCGTGCGAGAGAAATGTCGGCGTGCCCACTACCATGTTCCAGTCCGTCAAGAACGGACTGGGGAGTAAGCTCGGTTTGTACGAGGAAGCATCGCTCATCATCGAGCAGACGTGCAGCGGTCTCAGCTCCTACTGGCGCTATCCCTGCCAGCCCGGGGGCAACGGTGAACTCAAGAGCGACCTGGATTACGACCTGGTGACAAGAGTGGCCCGGGCAGTAAGCGGGATGGAAAGGGGGCGAGCCAACGAACTATTGGGTAAACTTCTGGGACTCTATGAAGCCAGCCTGGACCGCCCGGAAAAAGGCAGACCTTATTCATACTACTACGACTTGAGGACTCTGACTCCGTTGCCGGAGCTGGTAGACGTGTACCGCCGGGTCGAGGCGGAACTGGCAACTCTTGGACTACCGTTGCCTTAGGAGGCGTTTTGTCTCGTTGCAGGAAGACTTTTCAAATCCCCCCTGATCCGCCTTGGAAATAGGAGGAAACGCATTGAACAGGCGCCCCGGAACACCCATCACGCCCCTGTACGCCAGCGAAAAAGCTTCGGGGGAGGCCATATACGCTGGCGATGTGCGTTTACCCGGTATGTTGACAGGCAAGTTTTGCCGCAGCCCGCTGCCCCACGCCCGCATACTGAACATAGACGCCTCGAGGGCGGAAAAGCTGGCGGGGGTGAAGGCCGTCATTACCTCGAAGGACGCCCCGCGGGAAAGGGTGGGGCGCTGGGTCTGGGACCGCCCCATCCTCGCCGATGGCAAGGTGCGGCACGCCGGCGAGGCCGTAGCTGCGGTGGCCGCCGACGACGAGGACATTGCCCAGGAAGCTGTCAGCCTCATCAAAGTGGACTACGAGGAATTGCCGGTCGTCTCCGATCCCTTCGAAGCGATGAAGCCCGGAGCGACCCTGGTGCATGACAATGTGGCCGGCTACCAGGGGGCGGGCGGAAAGCAAAACAGCGCCGGGAACATTCTTCACACCGTCCGCCTCAGAAAAGGGGATGCCGAAAGGGCGCTGTCCGGGGCCGATATCGTTCACCGCGAAAGCTACTCTACGCCACGCGTGCACCAGGGCTTCACCCAGCCCCACCAGGTGGTAGCGGCGGTTTCACCCTCGGGCAAACTCACCGTCTGGGACAGCACCAAGGCGCCTTTCGTCATAAGAAGGGTTCTATGCGAAGCCCTTGGTCTACCTATGGCGCGGGTCAGGGTAATTGCCACGAAGGTTGGGGGGGATTTCGGTGGGAAGGGTACCATCAACATCGAGCCGGCCTGCGTCCTGCTGGCGCTGAAGACCGGCTTCCCCGTGAAAATGGTCCTGGACTTCAAGGAAGAATTTACCGCCACATTCATCAGGTCGGCTTCCCGTATTGAGATCACGACCGGGGCCACGAGAGACGGCATGCTTGCGGCGCTCGCGGCCAGGGAGGTGTTCGACATCGGCGCCTACAACGATGCCTTTGTCCAGTATCCCGCGATGTACAACCAGGTGCAGGGCCCATATTCCATTCCCAATGTGGACGTGGAGGCGCATGTTGTCTATACCAACAACACCCCCACAGGCCACTGCCGCGCCCCTCGCGGGCCGCAGCAGACCTTTGCCATCGAATCCCATCTTGACGGTCTGGCTCGGAAACTGGGACTTGACCCGCTGGAGCTGAGAATTCGTAATGTCATCAAAAGCGGGGAGAGACTGCCGTCGGGGGGTGTGGTTGGCCCGGCAGGCATCCGCGAGACCATGTCCGCGGCCAGGGGTTTCATAGCCCGGAACAGCGGACGGAAGGTCCCCGGCGAAGGATGGGGAGTCGCCTGCGGCTGGTTGGGTCTTCACCACAAACTGGAAATGGAAGGTTCCGTTTCCACCACTTGGGTGAAGCTAAACGAGGATGGCACAGCCATTCTGTTCACCGGCTGCACCGAGCAGGGAGGCGGGCAGCATGATATACTGGCGCAAATCGTGTCGCAGGCGCTGGGCATTTCGCCCCGGGACGTCACGGTGACGGCCTCGGATACGGACCTGTCGCCATACGAGAAGGGCACCGGTGGAAGCACGACGACATACCGGGTCGGTACGTCGGTGAAGATAGCCTCTGAGGATGCCCGGGGACAACTGCTGGACCTGGCCGCGCACAAACTCAACGTTGCGCCGGAGGGATTGCGATTGGCTGGCGGGAAAATCGAGGCGCCCGGCATGCCCGGCAAATGCGTCAGCCTGGCCTCTATTTGCGCCGAGGCGCTCACTTCGGCGCGCGGCCCGGTGGTGGGGATCGGTGAGCAGATGCGGGAAGAGAGCCTGGCCCGGCGTCAGGAAGACGTGGACCTGCTCGATGAACTGCAAACCGGAACGCATGTGGCAAAGGTGGCTGTAGACAGGGAGACCGGAAAGGTCAGAGTGCTGAAGTATTTTGCCTCCCACGACGCCGGTCATGCTTTGAGCGTGAAGAATGTCGAGGGGCAGATAGACGGGGGAGTGGTGTGCGGGCTCGGCTATGCGCTCAGCGAGGAGTTGAGGACTGAAGACGGGAGGACGTTGAACCCGAGGCTAACGGACTACCGCATGCCCCGCGCCGGGGATGCCCTCGATGTTGAGGAGTCTGTCGTGGAAATCCCCACCAGGCACGGACCCTTTGGCGCCCGGGGGATGGGAGAATCCCCCACGGTGCTGGTGGCTGCGGCTATTAACAATGCCATCTACGATGCCGTGGGCGTGCGTCTGACGGGCCTGCCACTGAGTTCCGAGAAAATCGTGGCGGCGCTCAACGGCGAAGCTGGAATGAATGAATCATCCGCCAGCGGCGCGCCATGATGGATGAAAATAAGCCGTCTTTGCGAGGAGCGCAGCGACAAAGCAATCCTCTCCGCTTTGCGAGAGTCCGCCGGGCGGACCAGTTGGCTGAACAGGTCGGGAGATTGCTTCGTTTCGCTCGCAATGACATTTCGCGGCAATGCAAAGGAGTGAAAAATGACTGACCAAACAGGCTCCGGAGACGAAATAGTCATTCACGCCGTCGGAAACGTTGGGCCAACCCGGCTCAAATATGGAGAACCTGTGGAAGCCGATTTCGTCAAGGTTCACAAAAAGATCAAGGAAGCAGACATCTCCCTCTGCCACCTGGACAAAATCTTTTCGAACGGCGGTTGTCTCCAGTACCGGGACCACAATACCTGGTCGTCAAGGGTGGACCCCGAAAACGCCAGAGCGCTCGTCTTCGCCGGATTCAATATGGTGTGCCTGGCCAGCAACCGCTGCTTCGACTATGGCCCGGAGGCGCTGGTGGATACCATAAATACCATCCGGGGTAATGGTATGGGGGTGATTGGCGCAGGGAAGGACATCGCCGAGGCAAGAAAGCCCGTCATACTCGAACGAAAGGGTATCACGTCCGGGTTCCTCGCTTATAATGCAGTGGTACCGATCGAGTACGAGGCACGGGAGGGAAAACCGGGCTGCACGCCTCTTCGCGTGTCCACCTACTACGAGGCTCAGGGATATCAGCCCGGAACGCCGCCAAAGATAATAACCATTCCCAGCGAACAGGATATCCGCACGATGGAGGAAGATATCCGCAAGCTGCGAAAGCAAGTTGATGTTCTTGTCGTTTCAATTCACTGGGGACAGGACTTCACCCCGGAAGGCGTCGCCCCGTCTCAAGTGACGATCGGACACAGGGCGATTGACGCCGGCGCAGACCTCATTCACGGGCATCACGGTCATACCATCAGGGGAATAGAGACGTACAAGGGACGCATTATTTTCTACTGCGTCGGTACCTTTGCCCAGGAGGGACAGCATCACGAAAAACCGCCGCAGGGCGTCCAGGACGCCAATGTTCCCGATGAGTATCGGAGCGGCTGGCAAAAGCAACCGGGATGGGAGCGAAACCCGGGTCCCAGAGACCGGCGATATACGATGATGGTCAAATGCATCGCCGGCAAGAAGGGCGTCAAGAAGGTGTCGTTCCTGCCCACCTGGACCGATCAGCGGACGGTCCCCGAATTCCTGCCTCGAAAGGACGAACGATTCGAGGAAGTCCTGCGTTACACTGAGCGGTCGTGCAAGGAATTCGGGACCACGCTCAGGGTAGAGGGAGACGAAGTGGTCGTGTTCGGCTCAGATAAGGGTTAGCGATTCTGGAGAAGTTTTTGGAGCAATCCTTCATACCTGGTAGGCCAGGCACCATCAAGGATGAAAATAGAGCTTTCACCCCGACAGGTCGGGGTGGTACCGGTCCATGCATCTGTGTTTCCTTTGACACGACGTGGTACACTGACAGGACGGAGGGCAACGATGAGTTTGTCGGTTGCATAACATCTCTGCTCAGTTGGCATTACCGCGCAGCAAAGCTGGCACAGGAACGAGAGCTATTTGAAAGATGCCAGGTTTCCCCCAATTTAGTAAGGAGGTAAGCAATGACAAGGAAATGGATTAACGGCGCGATTGCTGTGGTGTTCCTCCTCTCGCTGGTCCTCGGGGCCTGTTCCCGGGAGGAAGTTCGCACAGTGACACCAGCGCCGACGGTGGCGCCGGCGGCGAAAGCGACAGGGGCGCCGACCGTTGCGCCTACAGCGAAGCCGACACCAAAGCCGACCGTGGCGCCTGTGGCGAAAGCGTCACCGTCGCCGGCGCCGCCGGCAGCCACTGCGGCGCCCAAGCCGGCCCCCAGTCCAACAGCGAAACCACTGTCCAAGCCGGCGCCGCCGCCCAAAGCTCAAACGGTTACAGTGCTGGCGGACAACCTCGGGTTCGAAGGGTTCCTGCCGAGCAGCGATACCCAGATCGGTTTCTCGCTGCTGCCGAACTATGAGGCTCTGTGGAACTTAGATCCGGATACGAGAGAGCTTCTTCCGATGCTGGCGGAAACCATGCCCCAGTGGTCCGAGGATCAGAAGACACTGTTCATAAACCTGCGCCAGGGGGTGCAGTTCCAGGATGGTTGGGGGGAAATGACTGCCGAGGACGTGAAGTTCACCATAGAGATGGCGGGACGGGATGGCTCGATCAACCCCTCGAAGACCGTAATGGCCCAGGCCAAAGTGGAAATCCTGGGACCCTACAAGCTGGCCGTACACATACCCGCCCCTGATTGGGGTTGGGTCTTCAACGCTGCGACTCCGGCCCGTTACCAGCTTCCCATAGTTTCCAAGAAATACATAGAGAAGGTGGGCGAGAAGGAGGCCAGCAACATGCCTATCGGGACGGGCCCATTCAAGATGGTCAAGCATGAATTTGGCAAGTCCATCGAGTTTGAGGCCGTCCCGAATCACTGGCGGGTGACGCCGGACTACAAGACCCTGGTCATAAAGGTAATCAAAGAGCCCGCCACCGTCATTGCCATGCTGCGCACCGGGGAGGCAGACGTTGGCGCAATCCCGGCTCCATTCGTGCCCGAGGCCAGGGCGGGCGGTATTGAGATAAGGACCATACGTAATGTCGGAACAATAGGTATAGCCCTGGGCGGGCAGTATCTCCCCTCGAGGGACACCTTTGACCCCAACGTGCCCTGGGTGTTGGCGAAAGAGCCGGATAGAGCACTGAAGGTGCGCAAGGCGCTGAACCTGGCCGTCAACCGCCAGGAGATCATAGACAAGGTACTTAATGGGATCGGGGGACCGTGGCCCATAATAGCGTCGCCGGTTAACGTCGAGGCTTCGTATGACCCTTCGTGGAAGCCCTACCCTTATGACCCGGTGGAGGCCAAGCGGCTTCTGACCGAAGCCGGATACCCGAATGGCTTTGAGGTCACCATGGTCCAATTTGCATCGACCGGCCATTCGACTGAGGAGATTGCCGAGGCGGTGTCCATATACTGGGAAAAAATAGGCATCAAGGTCAAGCGCCAGCCCATAGACTTGACGGCCCAGAGGTCAAGGCAACTTGCTCGCAGGAATGCCGGAGTGGCCTTCCCCGCCTGGCGTAATACCTGGGATGACGAAATGATTGGGGTCACGTCCTTTTACTGGAGCAAGAGTACCGCGCTGGGTCTCCAGTTTGAATATTCCGCGATCGATGCCTTGATCGACAAGGGACTGGCTGAGGCGGACTTTGCGAAAAGGCAAAAGATAAACTATGACTTCCACAAACTGATTTACGACAATTACTATTCGGTGCCGGTTTCTCTCGAACACATGCCTGTTGGCGTCGGCAAAAGGATCGGCGAATGGCGAATGCTGACGGGTAACCCGTTCCTGTACGGGTTCGAAAACATCAAGCTGAAGTAACAGGGCCAGTTGCGGCGAGGGGTGTCGCAGGCCCGCAGGCCTGCGACACCCCGAATTCCAGGCCATTTGCCGCGGCCTGATAAGCCGTGTGGGGTGGCTTAAGCACACCGGTGGAGACGGGGGAGGTTGGGTGGTTGTGCGAACCCACCGTCCAGGCAAATTCCGATAACCAAGTTCCAAATCCCCAACAAATCTCCATGATTCAAGTTTCAATGTCAAAACCTGGCGGGCAACCGTTCTTTGTATTTGACCATGGCGGTTTTGATGTTGTTTCGCATATGGTGTTTGGGATTTGGAATTTCCCGTTGTTGGGGTTCGCGTCCCGATGCCGCATCGGGACGCCTAACCCTCGCTCCCACTCTACCCGTATCTGGAGCTTGGAAAATCGTGGCTCACAGGCACGGAGGCCTGTGGTACCGGTCCAGGAAGGCGCTCTTAGATGAGACCCAAGTTAGGGAAGAACACCCAGCAATGGATGTTTGATCAACATCATAAGGACGACGGGCAGGTCATCCCATTGGGAGCTTGGTGCCGCGCTGGACAAACTCCCGCCGGAAATCCGGAGATGGGATATGATTCCCAAAGTGCTGGGGAACCGCGCCGCCAGGGTGGAGGAGTTTGGCCGGAGGGCGGAGGAGGCAGGACACCTGCAGACCGCGGCGCAAGCCTACATCAGGGCGTGGCAGAGTTACCACACCGCCCAGCACGCCATTTGCCAGGACGATAAACCGGAAAAACTGCGGCTGTACCAGAGAGCACTGTACTGCCACGATAAAGTGAGAACATATAGCGAGTATCCGATCGAGAAGATAGAGGTTCCCTGGGGCGACAAGACCCTCCCCGCTCTGCTCCACCTGGTCCCCGATAGGAGGAAGGCGCCCTGTGTCCTGTATGTCCCGGGGATGGACCTGTCTAAAGAAGGCTTTCCAAACACGGCTGGCACCCTGATCGTTAACCCGTTCATGAAGAGGGGTCTGCATGTGCTGTCTATTGACGGGCCGGGCCAGGGTGAGTGTAATTTGCGCGGCATCAAAGTTTACCCCGACAACCACAAGGAAGCAGCTAAAGCAGCGATTGATTATCTCCTGACCCGTCCGGAAGTAGACGGCGACAGGATCGGGCTGTACGGCATGAGCATGGGGTCATACTGGGCGTCCCACATTGCTGGCTTTGACAGCAGGATAAAGGCCACGGTGGCAGTGCTGGGCTGTTTCATGATGGACACGCATCCCATTTTTGAAGAAGCTTCCCCGCGGTTCCGCCTGACTTACAAGTACATGGCGGGAATACAAGATGATGACGAATTCGATAGGATGGTAGCGAGGATGACGCTCAAAGGGCGTTGGGAGCAAAATACACCATCCTTTCCTGGTCTGGATAGGCGAGTTCGACCCTTTGAGCCCCCTGGAAGAGGCGGAGGCCTTCTTCAACGAAATAGCCGGGCCGAAGGAAATGTGGATCATGGAGGATGATTTCCATCTGGCGTTCACCAGGGGTATTTACAATATTCCGATTGCGGATATAGTGGCCGACTGGTTAAGCGATAAACTGGCAGGAAAGTATCCCCCGGATCTGGCAAGAAGGGTGTTAATCCCGCTTAATGGGACTGGCCCGTACACCCAGCCCGGATAAGCCGGAACCAAATGACGAATGACGACCCCCGACTTGATCGGGGGCGAATGACGAATTAATGCTTAAAACTCGAATTCTCGAATGGGCGTGCGACATCAGCGGCAATTGTTCATTCGTCATTCGACATTGCCCGGACAATAGGCTTTGCCGCAACACGATCCGTAGGGGCGAACCCATGGGTTCGCCCGCCCGGGCAGACGCGCGGTGCCGTACCTGCGGCATCCGCAGAGGCATGGCGTGTTCCATGGTTCAGCGCGGGCAAGGAGCGCATGGATGGTCGCTATCCGTCCTCGTCGGGAAGGAGTATGGCTAACCGTGATGGACTGTTTTGAGGCCCAGAAAGTGATCGCGCAGCATCGTGGCAACGGAATTGTCGTTTATGTTGGCAGTTGTATTCGTGAGTGGCCCAGGATATCTTCCACGGAGATGGATCTGCAGTGCCATGGAGCGATGGGCAAAGGGTCATCTTTCGGTCTGGGACTGGCCCTGGCGCTCCCTGCCCGGAAGGTCATCGTACTGGATGCCGATGGGGGTCTCCTCATGAACCTGGGCAGTCTGGCAACCATCGCCAACATGGCGCCGCCTAACCTGGTCCACTTCGTTTTCAATAACGGGGTTTGGCGCGGCAGTGGGGGGCAGCCCATCCCTGGCGCCGGCAAGACCAGCTTCAAGGGGCTGGCCGAAGCGGCCGGCTACCCCCACGCCTACGAGTTTGAGCAACTGGATGATTTGCAGAGTTCCATCGGCGGCATCTTGAACCAGGTGGGGCCGATCTTTGTCTGCCTCAAGACGCCGCCGCTCACCGAAAGCCCACCTTTCCCGTTCCTTAGTGGGGCTGAATCGGTTATTCGATACACTCAATTCAGAAAGGCCATGGAGCGATCGTTCAGCTAATGCTTAAGAGAATCGTTCTTGCGTGGGGGAAAGCATGAATATTGACATGCATGCCCATTTCGTCCCGCGCGAATGCTTCGACGCGGTGGATAATGCTGGAAGGCGCCTGGGACCTTCTACCGTCAAGGATGAAAAAGGACACGAGCAAGTCACTTTTACCGTCCAGAACCGGGCGCCCATAGCGATTACGAGGCAGTATTGGGACCCGGAGACCCGCATCAAGGACATGGACGCTGCTGGCGTCGATGTTCAGGTCTTATCGGCGCTTCCCCCTTTCTTCTACTATGAGCTGGAAACGGAGGCCTGTCTCTGGTTCAGCCGCCGGCAGAATGATGGGATTTCTCAAGTCGTGGCTGAACACCCAACCCGCTTTGTGGGACTGGCCACGGTTCCACTTCAGGAACCGCTTACGGCGCTGGCCGAACTGGACAGGGCCATCAACAAGCTGGGGTTGCGAGGGGTGGAGATAGGCTCAAACATAAACGGGCGCGACCTCGACTCGCCGGAACTGATGCCCCTGTTCAGGGAGATGGAGACACTGGACGTACCCGTGTTGGTCCA
Source organism: Chloroflexota bacterium (assembly GCA_016210565.1). Taxonomy (GTDB): domain Bacteria; phylum Chloroflexota; class Dehalococcoidia; order JACQUA01; family JACQUA01; genus JACQUA01. The sequence continues at coordinate 8,146 of JACQUA010000402.1, read as the reverse complement.
TCCCAGCCGGGTGGCGGGGTTTGCCGGCGCCGAAAGGCTGAAGAAATATCACCTGGCCACTCTGATCGGAAACCCGATGGACACCACCGTTGCCGGCGCTCACCTCATCTTTGGAGGCATCCTGGAAAGATTCCCGCGCTTGAAGGTTTATCTGGCTCACGGCGGCGGAGATCTCGTTTACCTCAGCGGGCGATTGGAGCAGGGATATCATATGCGTCCGGAGTGCCAGGTGGCCATCACCAGACCATTCAGCCATTATCTACCGCTATTCTACTTCGATACGATGGTGCATTCCAGGGCTGCCCTTGAGTACCTGATCGCATCGGTGGGTGCGGACAAAGTCGTTCTGGGGAGCGATTATCCCGCTGACATGGCTGATCACCAGCTTGTTTCCAGGGTGCAGGGCTTGACAGGCATTCCCGACGAGGACAAGCAGCGGATTCTTGGGGGCAACGCTGCATGTCTTCTCAAGCTGTGATGGACTGTCTTTGCGAGTCCCGACTTCGCCGGGACTGAGCAATCCCGTCCGCCGTGCGGCGATGCGAGAGTCCGCTACGATCCGAGAAGTGACCGCCCAGGCACGGAGTCCTGCGCCACCCGGCTATCGGACCAAATTGCAATACTCCCCCATTGCGAATTATAATAATTCACATTGTCAATGATGTGATTTTCCCGGCTCCGGAAAGGCTTGAAAAGAGCAGAGTGAAATTCTATTAAAGGAAGGAACCAATGAAAGGAAAATGGATTAACGCCGCAGTCTCTTTACTACTCGTAGTGGTGGTGCTCGTGGGAGCATGCTCCGAAGCGGGGTCGCCGCCCACGGCGACCCCGGCGCCGACGGTGGCGCCGACTGCCAAAATAACATCAGTTCCTACCGTGCCGCCGACGGCAAAAGCGACACCCGCGCCGACAGTGGCCCCTGTCGCGAAAGCGACACCGGCGCCTGTCGCGAAGGCGACACCCGCCGCCCCGCCGGCGCCCAAGCCAACATCCAAGCCGCTATCCAAGTCGGCGCCGCCGCCTAAGCCGGAAAAGGTGGTGGCCCTGGTGGAAAGCTTCGGGCAGGAAGCGTTCATGCCAAACGGCGATTCCCAGCAGGCCTACAGCCAGTTGCCCAACTATGAGAGTCTGTGGGATATGGAGCCTGCCACAAGGCAGCTTCGTCCCATGTTAGCCGAAACGCTGCCCGAGTGGTCTCAGGACGGCAAGACATTGTTCATAAACCTGCGCCAGGGCGTGCAGTTCCACGAGGGGTACGGGGAGATGACGGCCGAAGACGTGAAGTTCACCATCGAGATGGTGGCGGCGCCGAACTCGGTGAGCGCCGGAAAAGCTGCGATGTCCAGGTCCAGGGTGGAAATACTGGGGCCCTACAAGCTGGCCGTTCATCTCCAAGGGACTGACTGGACCTGGCCGCTGGAAAATGCCACCGTGTCCCGCTTGATTCTCCCCATAGTTTCGAAGAAGTACGTAGAGAAGGTGGGGGAAAAGGAGGCCGGGCGCCACCCTATCGGGACCGGGCCGTTCAAGTTCGTCCGGCATGAGGTCAGCAAAGAGCTGGAGTTCGAGGCCGTCCCGAACCACTGGCGGATAACGCCGGACTACAAGACCCTGGTCATAAAGCTGATTTCTGAACCGGCCACGGCCATCGCCATGCTGCGCACCGGCGAGGCGGACATCGCGGCGGTTCCATTGTCCTTTGTTCCCGAAGCGAAGGCGGCCGGTCTCGACATCAGGACAATACGCGACGTGTCGGTCATAGGCATAGCTCTGGGCGGCCAGTACCTGCCGGCAAAGGAAACCTTTGACCCCAACGTGCCCTGGGTGCTGGCCAAGGAGCCGGAAAGGGCGCTGAAGGTCCGCAAGGCCCTCAATCTGGCTGTCAATCGCCAGGAGATCATCGAAAAGGTGCTGAACGGGATAGGCGACCCGTGGCCCATAATAGCAGCGCCGGTCAATGTACAGGCCTCCTATGACCCGGCGTGGAAGCCATATCCTTATGATCCCGAGCAGGCCAAACGGCTGCTGGCCGAAGCCGGCTTCCCTAACGGTTTTAGTGTAACCATGCTCCAGTTCCCGGCCAGCGGGCATTCAACGAGGGAGCTGGCTGAGGCCGTGTCCATATACTGGGAGAAAATAGGCATCAAGGTCACGCGCCAGCAAATCGACCTGGCCACCCACCGGACCAGGCAGACCGGTCGGAAGAATGCCGGATTTGCCTTCCCGGCGTGGCGCAACACCTGGGACGACGAAATGATCGGCGCGGCGTCCTTCTTCTGGAGTAAGAGCACCGGGTTCAACATCCAGTTTGAATATCCCGAGCTCGATGATCTGATCGCGAAGGGAACCAATGAACCGGACTTCGAGAAGAGGCAAAAGATAAACTACGAGTTCCACAAAAAGATTTACGATAACTACTATTCGGTGCCGATTACCCGCGAACACATGACCCTGGGGGTGAGCAAGAGGATTGGCGACTGGCCGCTCCTCATGGCTAACCCGTTCGTGACCGGCTACGAACACATCAAGCTGAAGTGAAGTCAGGCAGCATAATTCAGATGTCGCCAGGCGGTTATACAGGCAAGATCCTCAGGGTGGACTTAAGCAGCCACAGCCTTCAGGTTCAGGACCTTGACGATGACACCGCCAGAAGGTACCTCGGCGGAGAGGGATTTGCCGCTAAGATACTGTGGGAGACGACTACTTCAACCACCGACCCCCTGTCTCCGGAAAACCCCTTGATGTTCATGACCGGACCCCTGACCGGTTCGGTCGTCCCGGCCAGCAGCCGCTATATTGTCGCCGGTCTGTCGCCCCTGACCGGCGTCTGGGGCGCTGCCCATTCCGGGGGTAGCTGGGGCGCCGGGCTCAAGCGGGCTGGTTTTGACGGCATCGTCTTAACCGGGAAATCCAGAAGACCGGTCTACCTGTGGATCAACGACGGGCAAGCCAGGATTCTCGACGCAGGCCACGTCTGGGGCCGGGACACCTGGGAAACGGACGAAGTCCTGAGGAAAGAGACGGACTCCCGGGCCAGCGTGGCCTCTATCGGCCCGGCGGGAGAGAGGCTGGTGAGGTTTGCCGCCGTGCTGAACGACGGCCGGGACGGGCGGGCCGCGGCCAGGTGCGGTATGGGGGCCCTGATGGGCTCCAAGAACCTCAAGGCGGTGGTTGTCAGCGGCGGGACGCGCCCCAGGGTCAGCGATGAAGACGGCCTGAAGAAAAGCATTCACGAGCACCTGCCGCCGGCGCCGCTGATAGAAAGCGGGCTCTGGCGTACCACCTTTGCGGAGCACCGCCGGGTCCACTGGAATGTTAAGGGGCGGGGGGTTATCAAGAATTTCCTGGATGACGATTTCCATGGCTTCCTGCCCAAACTGACCGAGTCAATGCTCTCCGGCGAACCGCACTATTGTTTTGGCTGCCGGTACAGTTGCGCCGACTCCCATAACATTGGTGGACGCCGCAGCGTTGTTTACGAGGCCCTCGTCCCTCTCGGTTCGCAGTGCCTGATAGACGACCTTGAGGCCCTGCAGGAAGCTTTCGATCTGTGCCAGAGATATGGCATGGACTCCATATCCGCGGGAGGTGTGGTGGCTTTCGCGATAGAAGCCTTTGAAAAAGGCATGGTCACCGCCGCCGATACCGGTGGAGTTCAACTGAGGTGGGGGAACGCCGCAGCCATGGTCGAGATGGTGAGACAGATCGGGGAGAGCGAACAGAAATTTGCCCGGCTGCTGGGCCAGGGTGTGCGCCAGGCGGCGGAGACCCTTGGCGGAGTTGCGGCAGCGTACGCCATGCACGTCAAGGGACTGGAATTGCCGGCGCATGACCCCCGGTCCAGCAATGCCCTGGCCCTGGAGTACGCCACGGCCAACAGAGGCGCCGACCACGTATCGGCGTTTGCCGTGGCGGCGCCGGACTTCCTGTTGCGTGATCTTGGCCTGCCCGAAAACCAGGATAGCCTGGAAAACCGGTTTCGCGCCACCGGGCGAGCGGAGGTTGTTGCCAGGCTTCAGGACTTCCGCTGCATGATGGATTGCCTGTCCACCTGCAAGTTAATGTGCGGCGGGCTGAACCGCGCCGACCAGCACATCGCGCCCTCCAACTTTGCCGAGTTCCTCAGTCTTGCGACGGGATGGAACATGACCCTGGACGAGTGCCTGAAAATCGGCAGGCGAATTTTTAACCTTCAGCGCATGATCAATGTGAGGCGCGGGCTGAGCCGGAAGGACGATATGCTCCCGCCCAGAATCATGGTACACACCCGCGGGGGGAAGAGCGACGCCGCGTATAACCTGCCTCCCCTGGGCGAGATGCTCAACGAATACTATGCCTTCCGCGGCTGGAGCGAGGAGGGTATACCGACCGGGGAGAAACTCGAGGAGTTGGGCCTGGACCGAACCGGGTTGCCGCCTCCATCTCTTTTTCGCGCGTGTCGGAATTCGGACACGCACCCCCGAGGCATCGTGGTGGCGCGATCTTGCGAGCAATCGGCCATCCCGATGAGTCGGGACAATGAAGGATGAAAATGTCATTCTGAGCGAAGCGAGCGCAGTCCCGATAGAATCGGGATAGTCGAAGAATCCTTCGCTTCGCTCAGGACAAGTTCTTTTGGGGTGAGGTGTGGGGCGAAAGACCCTTCGCCTTCGCTTCGCTCAGGGCTCCGGCTCAGGGTGACATGTTCGTAACAATCGATCGGAGATATTCATGCCAAACGGTTACACCGGCAAAATCCTGAAGGTAGATTTAGGCGCCCGGAGCGTCGCAGTGGAGCATCTGGACGAAAAGACTGCCAAGAAATACCTGGGGGGCGAGGGGCTGGCCGCCAAGATTCTCTGGGAAACGACATCCGCTACCACCGACCCGCTTTCTCCGGACAACCCCTTAATGTTCATGACCGGTCCTTTGACCGGCTCTGTCGTGCCATCGAGCAGCCGTCATATCGTTGCCGCGCTGTCACCCCTGACCAACGCCTGGGGTTCGGCCCACGCGGGCGGCAGTTGGGCGGCGGGATTGAAGCGCGCCGGCTATGACGGCATCGTATTCACGGGGAAATCCGAAAAACCTGTCTACTTCTGGGTCCAAGCCGGGCAGCCGAAGGTCCTGGAGGCAGACCATGTCTGGGGCAGGGACACGTGGGAAGCAGATGAGATACTGAGGAAAGAGACGGACCCGCGGGCCACCGTCGCCTGTATCGGCCCGGCGGGTGAGAGGCAGGTCAGGTTTGCCGCCATCCTGAACGACGGCCGGGACGGGCGCGCCGCCGCCAGGTGCGGGATGGGCGCCGTAATGGGCTCGAAGAACCTCAAGGCGGTGGTGGTGAGCGGTGGAGTTCTCCCGCGGGGCTACGACGATGCGGGCCTGAAAAGAATCGTCCTGGAGCGCCTGCCGGTAAAGCCGGTGATGGAGACCGAACTCTGGCGTGAGACGTTTGCCGAGCACCGCACGATTCATTGGAACAAAGGCCGGGCGGTCATCAAGAATTTCCTGGAAGACGATTTCCCGGGCTTCCTGCCTAAATTGATTGAGTCCATGCTTTCCGGCGAAGCTCACAAATGTCTTGGCTGCCGGTATAGCTGCGCCGACTCCCACAACATCGGGGGACGCCGCGCCATTGTCTACGAGGCACTGGTCCCAATGGGATCCCAGTGCCTGATAGACGACATGGAAGCTTTGCAGGAAGCCTTCGACCTTTGCCAGAAGTATGGCATGGACTCAATTTCCACCGGTGGGGTTATCGCTTTCGCCACCGAGTGCTTTGAAAAAGGCTTGATAAGTCCGGCTGACACTGGCGGCATCCGGTTGGGATGGGGAAAGGCCGAGGCTATGGTGGAGATGGTGAGACAGATCGGGGAGAGCGATCAAAGGCTGGCCCGCTTGCTGGGGCAAGGGGTGCGGAAAGCGGCGGAAGCTATGGGCGGTGTCGCCAAAGAGTACGCCATCCATGTGAAGGGACTGGAACTCCCCGCACATGACCCCCGGTCAAGCAACGCGGTGGCCCTCGAATATGCTACTGCCAGCAGAGGGGCGGACCACATTTCGGCGCTGGCCGTATCGCCTCCGAATTTCCTGGCCCGTGATCTCGGCTTTCCGGAAAACGTGGACAGCCTGGAAAACCGGTTCCGCGTCAAGGGGCGCGGCGAGATCGTTGCCAAGCTGCAGAACTTCCGCTGCCTCATGGACTGCCTGACGACCTGTAAACTGATGTCTGGCGGCCGGAACCGCGCCGACCAGCATGTCACGCCCACGTATCATGCCGAGTTCTTGCGGTATGCCACGGGCTGGGACGTTAGCCTGGCGGAGAGCCTGAAAATCGGCGAGCGGGTCTTCAACCTGCAGCGCATGATCAACGTGAGGCGGGGACTGAGCCGGAAGGACGACATGCTCCCGCCGAGGATCATGGTGCATAAACGGGGCGGCAAGAGCGACGCCGCCAATCATTTGCCGCCTCTGGGCGAGATGCTGAACGAATATTATTCCTACCGGGGCTGGAGCGAAGAGGGCGTTCCAACCCGGGAGAAGCTGGCGGAACTGGACCTGGACTAACCAATATTGTGCCCGCGCCCGGGGGTGGCGTAGCCGCAGGTCTTTAGCCTGCGGGGGTGGGGAGACGCGAAGGGATCGCACCGGGCATTCACGGAATGGGATTCTGAAGGAGTAAAAGTGACCGATCAGGCCGGACCAGGAGAAGCCATCGTAATCCACGCCGTGGGCAACATAGCGCCGGCGCGGGTGGAGCGGGGAGAACCTGTCGAATCCCTTTTTTCCAGAGTCCATCAGAAGATCAAGGAAGCCGACATATCCTTCGCCCATCTGGAGAGGATATTCTCCACCAGGGGTTGCCTGCAATACCGGGACCACAACACGGCCCAGGCCAGGGTCGACCCTCAAAACGCCAAATCGCTGGTTTTCGCCGGGTTCAACGTGATATCCCACGCCGGCAATCACTGCTTTTCCTACGGCCCCGAGGCATTGCTCGATTCCATAGACGTTATCCGGGGCAACGGAATGAAGGTGATCGGGGCCGGAAAAGACATCGTCGAAGCCAGGAGACCGGCAATCCTAGAACGTAAGGGCGTCAAGGTCGGATTCCTGGGCTATAACTCGGTGCTGCCGGTCGAGTACGAAGCCCGTGAAGGAAAACCGGGCTGCGCCCCTATTCACGTGGCGACCTATTTCGAAGCCCAGGGGTACCAGCCGGGTACGCCGCCAAAGATAATAACCATTGCCCGCGAAGATGATCTCCAGGCCATGGAAGAGGATATTCGCAGGTTGCGCAATGATGTTGATGTCGTCATTGTTTCGGTACACTGGGGATTGGATGCCGTGCCCGGGGTGATCGCCATGTATCAGCCGGGGGTTGGCCACAGGGCTGTGGAGGCGGGAGCGGACCTTGTCATCGGGCATCATGGCAACACGATCAAAGGCGTGGAGGTATACCGGGGGAAAGCCATCTTCTACAGCCTGGGCAACTTCGGACAGGAGGGCGCCCGCCGCTCGGAGCCGCCAAAACCAGGGCCGCGCGCCGCTGCTGATGCTTCGAGTACCCATCGCAAGGCAAGCGCCGAAGAACGGCGATACGTCATGATGGTGAAGTGCGTCATCAACAGGAAGGGCGCGCAGAAGGTGTCAATCCTGCCTGTCTGGACCAATCAGCGGGCCGAGCCGGAATTCCTGTCCCGCAGCGATCCGCGGTTCGAGGAAGTCCGCCGGTACATCGAGCCATTGTGCAAAGAACTCGGGACCACCCTTACTCCGGAAGGAGATGAGCTGGTGGTCGTCAACTCATTGGATGGGTAAACGTCTTCCTCCCCCTTTCGTAAACTGATCGTGTCCCACATCTCGGGCTGGACACAGAGGACCGGTACCGCAGGCCTCCGTGCCTGCGAGAGTTGGACCTTGTACGGTACCTTCTTGTACCAATGACCGTGTCCGGAACGAATTGGATGCTTGCCATTCGTCACTAACGGATTAAGTTTGCCTTGTTCAAGATCCAGCGCTCACAGGCAGGGACGCCTGTGGTACCGGTTATTCGCAACCTCGCCTGGAGCAATCAAACTATTGGCTGCGCCTATGTTCCACATCTCAAGAGACGCTCTGTGTCCAGCCCTGGAGATGTGGGTAAGGATCAGTTTCGTAAAGG
>JACQUA010000405.1 GCA_016210565.1 Chloroflexota bacterium | reverse complement strand
TGTCCGCTCAACTAAGTGTTTAAGTGTTAGGCTCGTCAGTTAAATCAACAAAGATAAATTCAATCCATTGAAGAGGAAGTAAAAGAAAAAGCAAAAAACTGAAGGAAAAAAGCAGAATCAGAGGCAACAAAAGAAAAGGAGGAACTGAACTATGGATATCCCTTTAATTGAACAAGTTAAGATTCAGGCTCAGGTACTCGTACCGCTTCTCAGGGCGTTCCAGAACGAAATAGGCTTGGAGTGGACAAACGAAATCACAAATAAGGTGCTAGGCGAGCTTCAATACAAGATTGGACAGGAAATTACTTCGCAGTTCAAGGGTAATTCAATTGAGAAAACAGTTGCAGCATTCCCTCTGTTCAGTGCTGGAAACGGCCTTGATTATGAGGTACTGAGACAAACGCCGGATACACTGGAGGTCAAGGTGACCCGCTGCAATTTTGCCCAGGCCTACAAGAACCTAGATGCACCCGACTTGGGGCTCTTGTGCATGTGCAACCCAGACTTTGATTTTATGAAAGGATTTACTCCCGACATAGAGATGACCCGCACCCAGGCCATCATGGAAGGCGCAAGTCACTGCCGCATTATCTATCAGATTAAGAAATAGACCTAACAAAAGGAGGGAAGAACCATGAGTACATCTGTAAAGACAAACTGGCACGTCGTAGGGGAGCTGTTCTGCAGTTGCATGTGCGTCTGGGGCTGTCCTTGTCAGTTTCACGCCCTGCCCACGCACGGCCGTTGTGAATCCCTGGACGGCCTGGAGATCCGGGAGGGCTATTTTGGCAGCACCCGGCTCGACGGCACGCGGTTCGCCGTGATCTACTGATGGCCGGGACCGGTCCATGAGGGCCAGGGCATACGGCAGCTCATCATCGACGAGCAGGCCCCACGCCGGACCAACGCGCGGCCTTGATCGAGCTGGTCAGCGGCATCCATGGCGGGGGATATTTCGAGGTCTACGGGGCGGTCTGTCTCCATCAACCCGAGCCGATCTTTGCCCCCATCGCCCTCCAGATCGACCGAGAACGGCGCCAGGCCACCCTCTCCATTCCGGGCATTGGGGAAAGCCGCGCCGAGCCCATCAAGAATCCGGTGACGGGCGAGGAGCACCGGGCGCGGATCGTCCTGCCCGATGGCTGGGAGTACAAGGAGGCCGAGATGGCCAACGCCGTCTATATCCGAGCCCAGTCGGGCAACCTGGCGTTTCAGCACGCCAACTGCTACGCCCAACTGAATGCGTTCGATTGGGGCAACGCGTGAAGTTTGGGCGGATCAATCCGGAGTGAACGGGGCGGTCCATAAGCCAAGGCACGGGAGAAACCCATCATGCAGAACGGAACAACCTTGGAGGCCGTGCTGAGGCGCGATCGGGCGGTGGTGCTGGGCAGCCTGATCGGGGTCTCGGCGCTGGCCTGGGCCTATACGATCTACCTGGCGAGGGATATGGGGCAGATGGAGATGGCCTACTGTGCCATGCCCCAGATGCAGGCCTGGGGGAGCATGGATCTTCTCTTGCTGTTCGTGATGTGGGCGGTTATGATGGTGGCTATGATGGTTCCTTCGGCCGCCCCCATGATCCTGATCTTTGCCATGGTCAACCGGCACCGCCACGGGCAACAGCGGCCGTTGGTTCCCACGGGGGTCTTCCTGCTGGGCTATCTGCTAGCCTGGACAGGGTTCAGTGCTGCGGCAACCCTCGCCCAGTGGGGCCTGCACACCGCTGCCCTGCTCTCTCCGATGATGGTGAGCACCAGCCCCATCCTGGGCGGGACGCTGCTTTTGGCCGCCGGAATCTTTCAATGGACCCCGCTCAAGCATACCTGCCTGACGCACTGCCGATCTCCCGTGGGATTTCTCACGACCGATTGGCGGGAGGGCAACCGGGGCGCCCTGGGAATGGGGCTCAAGCACGGCAGCTACTGTGTGGGATGCTGTTGGGTCCTGATGGCATTGCTCTTTGTGGCTGGCGTGATGAACCTGCTCTGGGTGGCGGCCATCGCGGCCTTTGTGCTGGCCGAAAAGGTGCTTCCTTGGGGCGATCTGGTGGGGCGGTTGGCCGGGGGCGTTCTCGTGCTGGCTGGTATCCTTCTCCTCACGTCAGCGGCGATGGGAAGGTGATGGGCGCCATGGTCACATTCTCCTCCGCTAGACAAAGGCCCGGAATCCCCCACTCCTAACCCCTCCTTCGAGGGGAGGGGCGAGAGGAGCGATAGCGCGGACAAGCATCGGGATGCCACATGGCCAGGAAGGGCGGCCACGGAGGGCCGCCCTGAGAGGGGCAACCACAGAGGGTTGCCCCAGAACCCCCTCCCCCAACCCCTCTCCCGTGGGGAAGGTAGAAAAAGACCAAGATCACAACATAAGTTCGATGCAAAATTAAAGAAACAAGGAGATATGAATCATGAAGAAAATAACTGTAACTGATACTCTTGATTTATCAATCCCAGAGAGAATTCAACTGGTTGAGGACATTTGGGATACGATAGCCGCAGAAGCTGAGTTGGTCGAATTAACCGAGGAAGAGAAAAAGGTAATTGACGAAAGATTGGAAGCGTATCATCAGAACCCTAATTTAGGTTCTCCATGGGAGGATGTTTTTAAAAGGATAGTGGGCAAAAAATGAAATATAAAATTATTGTTAGGCCTGAAGCTGAAAATGACTTAAAGGTGGGGTGTCCAAAAAGGCCCCAAATTATCCCGATTCGTTTCCCGGTTTTTAGACATCGTGAAACCCTCCT
>JACQUA010000395.1 GCA_016210565.1 Chloroflexota bacterium | reverse complement strand
GATAAGTGGGACACACCCCTCTTTTACTTTCTTATTTTTTCATCTTTTTTTGATTATTTTGTTTTAAATTCCTCTTGATGTCTTTTGTTGTTTTGATTTATTCCGACTCTACTTACTTCAACTTCGATTTTCTCTTCTGTGTTTACATTTATTTCTACTGTGTGGATTTCACCTTAGCACGGAACTTTTCAAACGCCGGAGAATTGGCTTCAATCTTCTTCATACCTTGTCGATCATAAACTTTCTCTCCACAATCAGGACATTCATAATATTCCAAGTTCGGAAACGTGTAAGTCTTTCCCTTATACTTGACGGTCCAGTTTCGTTGCTCTTTCTAGATTTTATTGACCACACATGATTGGCAAATTGTGATTTTTATCATAATCTTTACCTCTCGCTAAATGGTTCTCTTCGAAGAAACTAAAAAATAATAAGTTTCGGAGCCAGCTTCGCTAACCAACTTACCTTTGGTATAGATAACCACACCCTCCAAGTTTGTACTCTGAATAATGTAAAGGTATTCTCTCGATTGTTTGCGAAATAGGCTCGTCGAACGAATTTTCTTATAAATGGCTACTGCATTCAAAATAGACTCCGCAACATCCAGTTCAGTTAGACTGTCTGCTTCCATTTCCATACGTGCTTTTTCGCTAAATACATAGTTTCCTGCAAGGACAGCACGTTTAATTCGTATCAGAATATCTTTCATTTGAATTCAAATGATTTGTCTTTTTTGCTTCTCGATTTCTTCCGCCCTTGTTTTCCTCTCCACTCTGGAGAGGGGGCGTAGGGGATTCTGTGCCTTTGTCTATTTTATCAGATCTATCGCTAGTGCGCCAAGCAAAGCTTGGTGCTTCTTGCAAGGTGAAAGTCCTTGCTGAGTAAGGTCCAACCAGCCACTCATACCGAGTGTTGCAGCTGCGTAGGAGGCAAGAGAGGCAACAGCCGAACGAAACAGCTGAAGCGTACACAGGGAACCACGTAGACCGCAAGGGAGACCGCACTCCCTAACGCTTGATACAGCCCCGTTAAAGAGCTTAAAGCAGATGGCAATGGTTTTAACGACCCAGAAGCCAACACAGAGGGATCGCTCTGGTGAGATCCCCGAGGGTCTGCCGGGGTCCACCAAGAGCGTGGTATGCGTGGAGAGAAGCATCAGGAACTTGGGAGGCCCCTGGGATTCCTGAGTCCAAGGGCGGAGGAGGAAAAAGCGGCCGCAAGGCATACGGATAATGAGCCACGGACGGGGAAACCCTGACACAGAAGTAGGCCGGAGCCTAAACGAAGCCGTGGAAATCGCCTCAGCCCGACAACCCAGGTAGGTGCAACCCGACCGAAAGAAGGCAAACCGATGATCCCGAGGGAGTCAGACCAGCCCATAGTACTCAGAGGACGGGAGAGCCGTCCACAGGGGGAAGGAGCTGGCAGGAGTACGCAGCCTGCAAAGGAAACACGGGCCGGACGTGAAGGGCCGGACAACCCCGTGCCAACCTCCCTGCAGGGGATAGCAGAGAAGGCCAAAAGCCAACCGAAGTATCGGTTTCGCAACCTCTATGGGATGCTCGACGAGGAGTGGCTCAGAGACTGCTGGCGCGACATCCGCAAAGACGCAGCCTATGGCGTCGATCGGGTAAGCGCCCAAGGAGTACGAGCAGAACCTCGAAGAAAACATCAGACACCTGGTAGAGCGGCTCAAGAGGAAGAGATACCGGGCCAAACTGGTCAGACGGCACTACATTCCCAAGGAGAACGGCAAGCTGAGACCCTTGGGGATACCGACGGTGTATTCATAATGCACCTCCATACAATAAGCTTTCAGGATACAGGATACAGGGGTTTGATCTAATTGATCATCCCTGAGGGGCCCCTCGAACCGTCCCATTTCGAGGGGGATATGACACGTCATAGGACGTGACTTGTAATGTACAAACTGAGGGGGATTTCGAGAGGCTCTCTTGGCTCACTGCAGGCCGAGAGGAAATAAGTACTTTCCCCTCGGGGAATTTTTATCGGTTGCGATTGGGGCCTCGTTGGTCCATCCCATCTCAAGGGAGAGGATATATCATGTGATATATCCTTATACTATACGAATAGGGGACTTTAAAGGGTTCTCTCCGCTTTGTTCCTCGATGGGAGCACCCTCCCCTCAATGAATTTTTACCGGTTGCGACCAAAAAATCAAGAACATGATAGATTGTCTGTCCGTACAGGAACCCGGTGGATTCTTTGGCAAAGAGCGGCCAGCACCTCCGGGGTCACCTCATGCCACCAGGGGCCGCCGGGAATCTCTTGGGTAGCCGGAATTATACCATGTTGCCGCCAGTAATGGATCGTAGAGATCGTGACCCCGAGGCGCTGGGCGAGGGCACGGGTGGAGTAGCGGCCGTCAGATCGGGCATCGGTGCGGGCGGCCATGCGAGGATCCGAGCCGGGCTTGCGGATGCCATGCTTGTAACGGACCCAGGCCACAGAGGCCGCCGTGAAAGGTTTGCTCCGGCCGCTGCGCAGCTCTTGCTCATTGAGGGCGGCGGCGATCTCTTCATCAAGCCTGCCGGCTGCCAGCCGGGCAATGGCCTCGACGACCTGCCGGGGTGTGCGAAAGCGTTCCTTAATAGAAGGACGGGCTACCCAGAGCTCGGTGGTGGCCTCCGTATGCCAGAGGATTTGCACACGGGTCTGGCGCTGGGGGAGGTCGGCCGGCGTGAGGGCGATTTGTTTAACGAGCAGTCCCAACAGGCCCTTGCGTTCGGCCTGGGTCGTCGTGGGTGCCCTCCAGACGGCGGGCAGGTCAGAGGCCAGCCGAAGGATTTGCTGCCGCTTTTGCGGGGAGAGGTCAAGCCGCTCTCGTTGGCGGGCTTGGGCGTAAGCCTGTTCGATCTCTTCCAGTTGCCGGAGCTTCTCGTTCCAGCGCCGCTCGAGGGTGCGGGCTACCAGGCGGTTGTCGGGCTCGACGGCATCGTACTGGCGTTGGGCGCGCTGGGCTTCGTAATGGGCGCGCTCGATTTGCAATTGCCAATGGCGGTCCAGCTCTTGGGCCTCCTGTTCCATCTGCTGGAGGACCGCCAGCGAGATATCCAGATTGTCCTGGGTGAGGGCATCAAGCACATGGGCTTCGACTGCCATGTCGATGGGACCGGCGGGAACGCTCCAGCATACGCCTCCTTGGCCGTCGTGGAACCGACGCCGGTCGCACTGGTAGATGGCCTGACATCCTGCGGTTCCCTGGTAGCGAATGGTCATGCGACGTCCACAGCGACCGCAGAGCAAGAGGCCCTGCAAGAGGGCTGCCCCCTGGCGAGGTGTGCCCTGAGGACCATCGCCCTGCAGGTTAGTCCGGTTGCGGGTCAGTTGCCGTTCGTTTTCCAGATACTCCTCCCAACTGAGGTAGGCCGGATGGGCGTCCTGGATGACCACCGTCCACTGCTCTCTGGGGCGCTGCAGGGTGCGGACCCGAGCGAGCTGGCCTGCGACCACAACCGGTTGGCTTCGGCGCCGGCCGTAGACATAGGCGCCCGTATAAGTCGGGTTGTGAAGGATGGCCAGGATCCTGGTGAGGCTCAGAGGCCCCCATTGCAGGCAGCCGTTGGTGTCAGGGGCCCAGAGGCGGCGAGGAAAGGGAATCCCCTGTTCCGCGAAGAAGCGCATCATCCCATAGGCACTGCCCAAGGCCTTGAACTGCTGGAAGAGCAGGCGGATGGAGGCCACCACGCTTTCGTCCGGGTCCAGGATCAGGGCTCCGGAAGGATCGTAGAGGTAACCGGTCGGAGGGCTGCACCGAAGCTCGCCCTTGCGAGCCTTGTGGAGTTTGGCCCCTTGAAGCCGGATGCGCATGGCGTGCAGTTCGGTGTGGCTCCAGGTGCCCTTGAAGCCAAGCAGGACACGATCGTTGAAATCGTTGGGATTATAGATGCCATCGTGGTCCACCAGGAGCGTGTCGGTCAAGGCACAAACGTCCAGGAGCTTGTGCCAGTCTGCCAGGGAGCGGGATAGACGGGAGGTCTCCAGGACAAAGACGGCGCCTACCTCCCCCAGGCCGACGGCGGCCATG
>JACQUA010000394.1 GCA_016210565.1 Chloroflexota bacterium | reverse complement strand
GCTCATGGACTTCAACCAGTTCTTCACTCTCGATGGGTCAGACAGGCTTGTTTTGGTGCTCGAAACGATAAACGCCGAACGCTTGTTGCGTACTCTAGATGGCGAGAGTCCCCTTGGCCCCAATGGCTATCCCAGCCGAGTTCTGTGGTCTGCTCTGATCGCCGGAGTGGTCTATCGCCTGCCCTCTGCCGCAGAGCTTCGCCGACAATTACTCATGAATCCCTATCTACGCTTTGTCTGCGGGATTCACAGTGCAGAAAAGGTTCCTAGTGAGAGCACCTTTAGCCGATTTCTCGGGGACCTTGTCGAGCACGAAGAACTGCTCGATGAGTGTATCGATGATCTTGTTCGCCGCTTTGCCGTCCTCGCCCCCGGCTTTGGTCGGTCGACAATCGCCGATAGCACCGATATCCACGCCTATGCGAGAGGGAAGAAGGAAGGTGCCGCCGACCCGGATGCCGCTTGGGGAGCCAAAGGCAGCAAAGAGGCTAGTTCCAAGAAGGGCAGACGACGGGACAACTCGGGGGAGACGAAGAAAGGGAAGAAGGGCGAAAAGGACAAGTATTGGTGGTTCGGCTACAAGTTGCATCTGCTGGTCGATGCCGAATATGAGGTTCCCATTGCCGCCCTGCTTACACCAGCCAACGAATCGGATACGGTTCAGCTAAAGCCCCTGTTAGAAAAACGCGATGAATTGCTACCTGATACGCCGCTTGAACGGGGCGTCGCCGATACCGGCTATGACAGTACGGCTAATATCCTTGCCATCGAAGAACGAGGGGCGATCCCAATTATTCCCCTAAATCCTGGTAATGAGAAGGAGCCGCCAGGCATCACGAACACGCTGGGCACGCCGCTGTGTCCCGCTGGCTTGCCGATGTTGTTTTGGGGTCGAGATGGACATTTCCTCAAGTATCGCTGTCCGGAGAAGTCAGGACTCCTGTGTTGTCTCCAAGAACACGCCGGTACCTGCCACTGCAGCACGTCGCCGTATGGGCTGGTCATCAAGCTTAACATGCAGGACGACCCTCGCCGTTACCTACCAGTGCCCCGAGAGAGCAAGAAATTCGCTCGTCTTTATAGGCTCCGTAGTGGGGTAGAACGGGTAAACAGTCGACTCAAGGATAACCTAATCCTCGATGAGTTGCGAGTGCGGGGGAAGAAGAAGGTGAAAGTGCGGGTGGGACTCAACCTGCTGGTGATGCTTGCCATCGCCGTAGCGATGGCGGAGCGGAACCGTCTGAAAGATTGTCGGCGCCTTATTACCTGCGCCGCGTAGTTCCAGATGACAATCCGTCACTTAAGAACAAGGGAAAACTATGCCTTCCACACAATAACCGAGTCTGAATCGACCCGCAGAATGCCACCAGACCGACTCTAATGCTCTCAACCCGCCACTATCTCTCCTTCTCTCCCTACTAGACCAGCCATCCGACCGCCTTATCCACAGAAAATTCGCCATTATGCAAGAGCCTCGGGTTGTGTCCTTTGGCTACAGAGGACAACACTCACAGATTGGCCAAGGCCGGTAAGAAGGCCGTGTAGAGGAGAAGAGCGATGAGTCGAGGGCGCCATCGACCAAAGGGCGCCCTCGAAGCTGACCAGATTGGCCCGATTGACCTAGAAGAGGCCGAGGATTCTGCCTTCTTCGTCGAGGTCGACTTTCTCGCCGGCAGGTTCGGTGGGCAGGCCCGGCATGGTGCGCATCTCGCCCAGCAGGGGATAGAGGAATCCCGCACCGGCGGAGAGGCGGACGTCGCGAATGGGAATGGTGTAGTTTCGCGGCCGCCCTTTCAGGTTCTGGTAACCCATGCGGGTATACATCCGGATCTTCCGCTCGGCATCGGGCAGATAGCTGACGCCATCGGCGCCGTAGATCTCTTTGGCGATGATCTCGATCTTGTTCTTGATCGGCTGGTCCAGCTCGTACAAGAAACGGAACTGACTCTTCTTCTCCGCCGCGGCGACCACCGCTTCGGCCAGCTCTCGCCCGCCTTCGCCGCCCTTGGCCCAGACCTCACTGATGAAGGCGCCTTCGGCCCCAGCCTCTACGGCGATCTTCTTGATCAGGTTTATCTCAGCGGGCGTATCGAAGGTGAACCTGTTCACGGCGACCACCACCGGGACGCCGAATTTTCTCATGTTCTCGACTTGCTTTATCAGATTCTCGGCGCCCTTCTCCACCGCCGGCAGGTTCTCCTGGGTCAGACCGGGATCCAGAGGACGACCGGCGACTACCCTAAACTGGCCGCTGTGCATCTTGAGAGCGCGTGCTGTGCAGACTACCACGACGGCGTTGGGGACGAGGCCGCTGTAGCGGCACTTGATGTCCATGAATTTCTCGGCGCCCATGTCGGCCCCAAAGCCGCTCTCGGTCACCACGTAGTCGCTGAGCTTGAGGGCGATCTGGTCAGCAATGATGGAGCTGTTCCCGTGCGCGATGTTGGCGAATGGTCCGGCGTGGACCATGC
>JACQUA010000034.1 GCA_016210565.1 Chloroflexota bacterium | reverse complement strand
CAAGAGTTCTTGAGACTTTTTGATGAATTTAACAGAACTCGCGATACGAGTACTTACGCCAGGCTGCAATCGCTGAGCTTAGATAGAATCGCCAAGTCCTTCAAAGAGGCCGAGTCGCTTCTTGATGAGATGGTTGATTTGAACAATCATATAGCCGTCGAGGAAGGGAAAAAGGCGGAGCTCGTAGCCTCATCATCTATTAAGATCTTCCTGGGGGCGATTATCATCGGCGGTGTGCTAGCGCTTTTTCTGGGAATCTTGATCTCCCGAAGTATTACCCGGCCCTTGAGCACGGCGGTTTATGTGGCCAACGGGCTGGCCGAAGGTGACCTTACCCTGAGCATTGAGGTGGATAGCCTGGATGAGGCAGGACAGTTGCTTGCCGCCATGAAGAACATGGTCGAAAAGCTCCAGGAGATCGTGACCGATGTAACGGCCCTGGCGGACCATGTGGCCTCAGGAAGCCAGGAGTTAAGCCTTGGCTCCGAGCAGATATCCCAGGGGGCGACAGAGCAAGCAGCTGCGGCTGAAGAGGCTTCGGCGTCCATGGAGCAGATCACTTCGACCATCAAGCAAAACGCCAACAACGCGCAGCAGACCGAAAAGATCGCGTTGAAATCTGCCGGAGATGCCAGGGAAGGTGGCAAGGCGGTCGCTGAGACGGTTTCCGCAATGAGAGAGATTGCGGGCAAGATCTCGATCATCGAGGAGATCGCCCGGCAGACGAACCTCCTTGCCTTGAACGCTGCCATCGAGGCGGCGCGTGCAGGGGAGCATGGAAAGGGCTTTGCGGTGGTTGCCTCGGAGGTCCGTAAACTTGCCGAGCGGAGCCAATTGGCGGCGGGTGAGATCAAACAGTTGTCCGCCTCCAGCGTGGGGGTTGCGGAAAAAGCGGGCGAGATGCTCACGAAACTTGTGCCGGATATTCAGAAGACGGCGGAGCTGGTGCAGGAGATCAGCGGGGCCAGCAGCGAGCAGTATATGGGAGCGGACCAGGTCAACCAGGCTATCCAACAGTTAAACCAGGTGACCCAACAGAACGCGGGGGCATCGGAGGGGATCGCCTTGATGGCCAAAGAGTTGTCCTCCCAGGCGGAGCAGCTCCAGGGCATCATCGCCTTCTTTAAGGCAAAGCGGATCGGCAGCGCGAAAGGCCGCAAGGCCAGGTCTGGGGAGAAGGCGGCGCCGAAAGCGGTTCCCCCAACCCAGGTCGTGCATTGGGCGCAGGAAGGAGCGAAAAGGCTGGAAGGGGCCAGGCCGTCCAGGGCGATGATCGCTCAATCGGAGGCGTTGGGGAGGCCCGCCGGCATTGCCCTGGGAATGTACGAGAACAGCCAAGTGGAACCGGAAGATACCGAGTTTGAGAGATATTGAGATCTCTTAAGGAGAAGATCCCATGCGGGTGTCCGGAATAACGAAGGCAACGCAATATCTGACTTTCACGTTGGACGAGGAAGTTTTTGCGTTAGATATCTCGAAGGTCCGTGAGGTGCTGGATTTCAGGACGGTGACGAAGGTGCCGCGGACCCCTGTCTTTATGAGGGGAGTCATTAACCTTCGGGGCAGCGTGGTCCCCGTGGTGGACATGCGGTTGAAATTTGGGATGTCGAAGACCGAAAAGACCGTGAATACCTGCATCATCATTGTGGAGATTGCCCTGGATGGAGAGACCGCCGTACTGGGGGCCTTGGTGGATTCCGTGCAGGAGGTCATGGAACTAGAGCCGGATCAAATCGGACCGGCGCCGAGGATTGGAGCCCGGTTGAGGACAGAGTTTATTGGGGGCATGGGGAAACGGGATGACCACTTCATCATCATTCTGGACATTGATCAGATATTCTCGGTAGACGAGCTTGCCGCTGCGCAGGACGTCGGCGGGGAGATGCCTTTCGGAGAAGCAAAGACGGCAGCGTAGGCAGATATACTTACCCAGAAAAAGAAAAGTTTTTCCGCCGGCAAGATGCCAGCTCCACGGTGGGGCGGGCTTCCAGCCTGCCCAAACTTTTCTGGATAACTATATCAGGGGCCAGGGATGTGGGAGGATGAGTGCGATGTCCATGTCCGATAGGGATTTTTCCCGCTTGAGCGAATTCATTGAGGCCAAATGTGGAATTAAAATGCCCGCATCAAAAAAAACCATGCTCGAGGCGCGGCTTCAAAGGAGGCTGTGCAATTTAGGGCTCAATTCATTTAGCAGATATTGTGACTATCTGTTCAGCTCCCAAGGAATGGAGAGCGAGCAGGGCTACAT
>JACQUA010000401.1 GCA_016210565.1 Chloroflexota bacterium | reverse complement strand
GGGTTAGTGAAGAAAAACCTTGGTTAACCCCTAGCCCCTCAATAACGGGCATTTCGAGCCGCATTCTCATCCGGGGTGGCAATATAGATCGGGCCCTGCGATTTGTCAATAGAGATATCCACAGCGCGAACCGTAGCAGACCCTTCTCTTTTCGAGAGGCCGCCAAAAAATTGACTTACCGGCCAACTTTTTGGCCGGTTCGTTTACGATATAGGAAAATCAAGGCTTGAGGCCCAGTTCGATGGCGCAAGCGGCGGGATCAGCGGCAGAATTTGCCCCCCTCGACAAAGGTGGACGGATCCGCCGCAATGGTGGGAACGAGCCCTCGTAGGGCGAGTTTGACCGGCCAACCGGCCAGTTATAGAAAAACTCCACTTCAAACCAACCCCTGGGTGAGGAAGCACGACTCATTTTTGCAACACCCACACTTTCCGCGCTGAAACAGGGATTTGAGGGAGACTCTCCGGACCTTGGCACAGGTTTTGCTTTTCCTTCCCCTGTAACCGGCCACCATCTTAGAGCAAGCCCACCCGAGAAAAGGCCCGGCGGGATATCCTGGAACTTCCAAAGTGGATGATCCTGCATCACGGTTGTGCACTTTGACCTACCTGAAACATTTAGCCATGGGAGATCAGGGAGTGAGCATCCAAAAGAGCTGGTGGACTGTTGCGCCTCTTTCCGTGCTGTGTATCTTTCTTTCCTGCTTTCCGATCCACGCCCAGGAGACACTCCCACCCCGCCCCGATTATGTGAATGCCCTCTGGATCGCCCAATCGGACGGAATCCTCAAGCTTGCTACCGTCGATGCCACGGTCCTTTTGGAGATCCCGGAGGCCAGAAACATGCGCACCCTGGCCGTAGACGAGCACCGCGGGGTCCTTTGGGCCTATGGCCAGGCCAGAGCAGATCGCTGGCGATAGCCAGGGCGGGATCTGGATCGCAACCCACAAAAAGCTCCTCCGGATGGACTCTTCTGGCCGGGTGCAGTTTGAGGTCGAGCCCCTGGAAGGCTAGGGCAAGGTGGTGGCCCTGGTGGCAGATCCGGCCAATCTATCGGCCTGGGTAGCTGGCCGGAAGCGGATTGTCCACCTCGGTGCCGATGGGCAACTCCTGCACACGCTGGAGGTTCAGCCCCCCCCTTTGGGCCCTGGCCCTCTATGCGGATACCTTTTCCCCGACCCTCACCCTGGTGGCCCCACCCGACGGCGCCCTCCTCAATACCAGCACGCCCACCCTCGAGCTCGAATATGGCGATATCGGCTCCGGGGTAGACCCGGAGACCCTATCTTTCCAGGCCGGTGGGATGGAGCTGGCCGCGACCTGCACCCAGGGCGAGGCCGGGGCCACCTGCACGCCGACCGACGCCCTGCCTGAGGGGAAAATTCTTCTCACCACAACGATCCAGGATTACGCCGGCAACTTCGCCAAACCAGTTGAGGTTTACTTCACCATCGATACGATCCCTCCTGCCATCATCCTGACGGCCCCCATCGATGGCACCCTGACCCGCGAGTCGGTGCAGCTCTTCGTTGGATCTTTAAGTGAGGCCGCGAGCCTGACCCTCAACGGGGAGGCTATTTTCCTGGGGCCAAGTTACGAGTTCAGCCACGGGCCGCTGCTTCTCCGGGAGGGCACGAACACCTTTGAGCTCCTCGCCACGGATGCCGCCTTCCTTTACACCGGCAACCATCCCATCCAGACCGGCGTGGCCCCGGGCACCATCGAGCCCCGGCGCGCGGCGGTCCTGCGCGGCAAGGTCTTCACCCGCGATGGCTTGCCCCTTTCCGAAGTGACCTTGACCGTCCTTGACCATCCCGAGTTTGGCCAGACCCTGAGCCGGGCCGATGGGATGTTTGATCTGGCAGTCAACGGGGGCGGGCAGCTCACCGTGTACTATGCCAAAGAGGGTTACCTGCCGGTGCAGCGGCAGCTCCAGGTCCCCTGGCAGGACTATGCCTGGCTACCCGGGGTGGTGATGATCCCTCTTGATCCCCAAGTCAGCGCCATCGACCTGACGGCCGCGACCGACTTCCAGGTGGCCCAGGGAAGCCTGGTGACCGATGCCGACGGCATGCGGGCTGCCACCCTCCTCTTTCCCCCGGGGACCCAGGCTACCCTGATGCTGCCCGACGGCACCAGCCGACCCTTGAGTACGCTCCATGTGCGCGCCACCGAGTACACCGTGGGCAAGAGCGGCCCCCAGGCCATGCCGGCCGAGCTCCCCCCCAACAGCGGCTACACCTATGCGGTAGAGTTCAGCTCAGACGAGGCGCTGGCGGCCGGGGCAACGGAGGTGCAATTCAACCCCCCGCTCATCTCCTATGTGGAGAACTTCTTAAATTTCCCCGTAGGGGGCATCGTGCCCGTGGGCTACTATGACCGCGCTCAAAAAGGCTGCTGGGTGCCTTCCGACAACGGCCGGGTCATCCAGGTGTTAGGCCATAACAACGGCATGGCGGAGCTGGACACCAACGGAGACGGTGTGGCCGACGATGCAGCCACGCTGGCTGCCCTGGGGATCACCGAAGCCGAACGGCAGCGCCTGGCCCCCCTCTACCCTCCGGGCCAGAGCCTGTGGCGGGTCTCCATAGCTCATTTCACGCCCTGGGACTATAACTGGCCCTATGGGTCACCGGACGACGCAGAGGGACCCGGCCAGGGGGCGCCCTCGGGCGATGATCCGCTGGAGGACTCCTGCGAGTTGAGTGGCTCGACCATCGAGTGTCAGAACCAGATTTTGGGCGAGGCGGCAATCCTCGCCGGCACGCCTTTTAGCTTGCACTACCGGAGCGACCGGGTGCCCGGCCGCAAGGCTGCCTATACCCTGGAGATTCCACTCAGCAGGGCAAGCCTCCCTGCAAGCCTCAAGCGCATCGAGCTGGAGACTTCCGTGGCCGGGAGGAGGTTCACGCAGAGCTTTCCGCCCGCGCCTAATCAGAAGTACACCTTCACCTGGGACGGCCAGAACGCTTACGGCCGCACCTTGCAGGGGACACAGCCCGTCACCATCCGCATCGGCTATGTCTATGAGGGGGTCTACCAGCAGCCGGCCCAGTTCGCCCGGAGCTTCGCCGCCTTCTCCGGGGTCCCGATCACCGGCAACCGCGCCCGCCAGGAGATCACCCTGTGGCAGGAATGGCAGGGCTTAATCGGTTCATGGGACTCCCAGGCCCACGGACTGGGGGGGGTGGAGCCTGAGCGTGCACCATGCCTACGATCCCTCAAACAAGGCGCTCTACCTGGGCGACGGAGGACGGCGCAGCGCAGAAGCTTTGGGCCAAGTTATTACAACGATAGCGGGGAACGGTACCAGTGGCTATAGCGGCGATGATGGCCCGGCCACTGAGGCGCAGCTTTCCTGGTCCTATGGGGTTACTGTGGGGCCGGACGGCAGCCTCTATATCGCGGATTCTGCCAATAACCGTATCCGCCGGGTAGGGCCAGACGGGGTCATCACGACAGTGGCGGGCAATGGTCAATCGGGCTATAGTGGCGACGGTGGCCCGGCCACCGCAGCGCAACTTAATACCCCCTATGGGATTGCTGGGGGGCCGGACGGCAGCCTCTATATTGCAGCCCCGGAGACCTACCGTGTCCGCCGGGTGGGTCCGGAGCCACGGTGGCTTTCAGCTGGCGAATTCTTCATCTCGGATGAGGACGGCAGCGAGATCTATGTCTTCGCCGGCCAGGGCCGGCACCTGCGCACCCAGAACGCCCTCACGGGAGCCATGCGTTACCGGTTTACCTACGACAGCGCTGGCCTGCTTGTGGCCGTGACCGACGGAGATGGCAATGTCACGACGATCGAGCGCGACGCAGACGGCAATCCCACCGCCATCGTGGCCCCCTTCGGCCAGCGCACTATTTTGAGCCTGGACACCAATGGGTATCTCTCCACCCTCGCCCACCCGTCCGGGGAGACGACCCGGTTTGACTATGCCGATGGCGGGCTTCTCTCTACCCTGACCGACCCCCGGGGCAACGCTTACCGCTTCACCTACGATGCCCTGGGACGCCTGACTCGGGATGAGGACCCCGCCGGGGGTTTTAAGGCCCTGACACGCAGCGAGAGCGATACCGGCTATACGGTTGCCGTAACCACAGCCCTAAACCGCGTCAATACCTATCTGGTGGAAAAGCTCCCCACGGGCAGCACGCATCGGGTGAACACCGATCCCAGTGGGGCCCGGACCGAGGTCATCCTTGGCACCGACGGCAGCCGCACCACTACCCTTCCCGATGGCACGGTCATGACCCTGACGGAAGGGCCCGACCCGCGTTGGGGCATGCAGGCGTTTTTCCCGTCGAGCTTCTCCCTGATCACCCCCGGCGGCCTCAGCGCCAGCGGCAGCATGAGCCGTTCGGTAACCCTGTCGGAGCCTGGGGATCCCTTTAGCCTGTTGGAGCTGACCGATACGCTCGGCATTAATGGACGCACATACACCAATACCTACGACGCTACGACCGGAAAGATGACTTTCAATACCCCCTCAGGACGGACGACCACGATCGCCTTAGGGGCTCTGGGGCAGCTCATTCAATCCGAAGTGCCCGGCATAGCACCGATGCAGTATTTCTATGATGACAAGGGACGGATTACCTCGGTGACGCAAGGAGAAAGAACCTACGTGATGACCTATGATCCTCAGGGCAATCTGGCAGATATTGCTGATCCTCTTTCACGCAGGGTGAAATTCGAATACGACGCTGCCGGTCGCGTAACAAAATGGATATTGGCGGACGGACGAGAGATTCTGTATTCATACGACGCAAACGGGAATGTCAGGTCGATTACGCCTCCCGGTCAGCCAGAGCACAGCTTTGACTATACCCCTGTAGATTTGGAACAAGTATATTTTCCACCTCAACCTCAGCCTTCAATCCCAGATCCCAGAACGATCTTCACCTACAACTTAGATAGGCAGTTGACACAGATCACAAGGCCGGATGAAACAGCGATCGATTTTGATCATGACAACGCAGGAAGACTCACCACGATCACGCATCCTCGGGGACAAACCCGCCTATTCTATGATCCCGCTACCGGCAGCCTCCAAACGATCATGGCACCCGATGGGGGCACCGTTACATATGGTTACGATGGCCCTCTTTTGCTCTCAACGACCTGGGCAGGAGCCGTTGCAGGAGACGTGAGCCATGCCTATGACAATAATTGGCAAACCATTTCCACCAGCGTCAACGGCAGCAATACAATCAATCTCGGGTATGATCAAGACGGGCTACTCATGCAAGCAGGCGCTCTGAGCCTTACCCGCGATCCTCAAAACGGTTTGCTCCTGGGCAGCACCCTCGGCAGCATCACCGATACCCTGAGCTACAATGCCTTTGGAGAGCCCATCAGCTACGGGGCTACCTCTAGCGGCAACCCCTTGTTCGACGTGCAGTATACCCGGTATACCCGGGACCGTTTGGGCCGCATCACTCACAAGACGGAGGTTGTCGACGGAGCCACTCATCAATATACTTATTCGTATGATCTGGCAGGCCGATTAACGGAAGTGAGAAAAGATGGTCTGCGGATGGCCCAATATGAATACGACCCCAACGGAAATCGGCTCAAAAAGATCATGCCGGAGGGGACGATCACCGGGACCTACGATGCGCAAGATCGGCTGCTGACCTATGGCGATGCCACCTATACCTACACCGCGAATGGGGAGCTACTGACCAAATCGATTCATGGACAGACCACAGAGTATCTCTATGACGCCTTGGGGAACCTTGTAGCCGTTACCCTACCCGATGGAACGCAAATTGAATATATCCTTGATGGACGGAACCGGCGCATTGGGAAGAAGGTCAATGGGATCCTGGTTCGAGGTTTCCTCTACGCAAACCAGCTTAACCCCGTTGCAGAGCTCGATGGGAATAACACCCTTGTCAGCCGGTTTGTTTATGCCGGCAAAACAAACGTGCCCGACTACATGATTCGAGACAACGTCACATACCGCATTATCACGGACCACCTGGGCAGTCCACGTCTGGTCATTGATGTGGCAACCGGCCAAATCGTCCAGAGGATCGATTATGATGAATTCGGCAACATTACCCACGACACCAACCCCGGCTTCCAGCCATTTGGCTTTGCAGGCGGTATGTACGATGAGCACACGAAACTCGTCCGGTTTGGTGCCAGGGACTATGACCCTGAGATGGGAAGATGGACGGAAAAGGATCCGATTGATTTCGATGGCGGCAGTACAAATCTATACGGCTATGTCCTGAATGATCCCATCAACAGGATCGATCCATGGGGATTGGGTGGCAAAAAACACCCAGCTTGTACCGAAGAAAAACAGGCATTTTTTAAATGGGTGCATAAAGCGATTGAACAAATGGCTGGGAATTTAAATGTACCTGAAAATTTTCTGTTGATATTGGCGGCAAAAGAAGGGGGTTGGACAAAAAACCATCTTGATCACAATATGCCCATCAATAATCCATTTGGCGTTAACGAAATAAACGAAAGAGGGCAAGCAGCAGGCAACAAAGCATATGGTTCTCTGGATGAAGCAATTCAGGATTGGGTGAGACGGTTTGGAAATAGCGCTTTTTGACCATTTTGAGCAAAAATCATGGATCATGAGCGCATTCAAAAAGAGAGGCTCACACAGGGCGGCCGATTCTATCGGACGGTAGAGCGAGAGGCCATCCGGGTTTATGCGGGGCAGGAGGGGAAAGTGGAGAAAGCTCCTTCCGCCGGGCAAAGTTGACCGCCTGCTGGACAGAGGGAGAGATTTCCGACTCCCCCCAGGAGGGAGAGGGCGGGCCATTCCGACCCTACGGAGACCGGAGGATGACCCTCCCCCTCGGGGAGCTCGCGAGATGGCCAGCATGTGCGGGAGACTGGCGAATGCGGGCGGGCAGGCT
>JACQUA010000404.1 GCA_016210565.1 Chloroflexota bacterium | reverse complement strand
TGGACACAGAGCGTCTCTTGAGATGTGGAACATAGGCGCAGCCAAAGGTTTGATTGCTCCAGGCGAGGTTGCGAATAACCGGTACCACCCCGATCCATCGGGGCCTGTGAGCGCTGGATCTTGAACAAGGCAAACTTAATCCGTTGGTGACGAATGGCAAGCATCCAATTCGTTCCGGAAACGGTCATTGGCACAAGAAGGTGCCGTACAAGGTCCAACTCTCGCAGGCACGGAGGCCTGCGGTACCGGTCCTCTGTGTCCAGCCCTGGAGATGTGGGTAAAGATCAGTTTGCGAAAGGGGGAGGAACCGTTACCACCGCGAAGCCGTCTCCCCCACGAACGGATTGCGGCGGCGCTCTTCCCCGATTGATGTCTCCGGCCCGTGCCCAGGGTAAACGTCCGTGTCGTCCGGCAGGGTCAACAACCTCGTCTTGATGCTCCTGATCAGCTCCTCGTAATTCCCGCCGGGCAGGTCCGTCCGCCCGATGCCGTAGTTAAACAGGGTGTCCCCGGTGAACACCACCTTATCGGCCTGCAGGCAGATACCACCGCGGCTGTGTCCGGGAGTATGCAGCACCTTGAGCCTGATGTCCCCGAACTCGATGATGTCGCCATCCTTCAGGACCCGGTCAGGCGACGGGGCGTCGAAACGGGACAGGTTGAACATGAACAGCACCGTCATCGGGATTTTGTCCAGACCCCTGGCATCACCCTCGTGGATGGCGAAATCAGACTTCAATGTCTCCTTGACTTTCTTTACCGCCATGACATGGTCCAGGTGCCCGTGCGTGGCTACGATCGTCTTCACCTTCACCCCCATCTTCTTTGTCTCGTTCAATATCCTGTCCGCTTCCTCGCCGGGATCGATGATAACGCCTTCCTTCGTTTTTTCGGCGGCAACAATATAGCAGTTCGAGCCAATGGGGCCTACTTCCAGTCTCTTGATAAGCATAGTCCTCCTCAGAAAAATAGCGCCAGAAGCACAGGTTTCACCACAGAGGCGCAGAGAACACACAAAATGACTGATGACGACCCCCGACTTGATCGGGGGTCGTAGTTCGTCATTTCCTCCGTGCCCTCTGCGTCTCGGTGGTGAAAATAGACATTGCCAATTGCCACGTTTGCACTAGCGGACGATTATCGCCCGGATGGTCCTCATCCTCAACCTCTTGCAGGCGCGCCAGCGTTTCTCGCCATCCACGATCTTGAACCAGTATTCCTCCAGCTCCACGATGATCGGCTCGTGAAGGCCGTAGGACCGGATGCTGTCACACAGCCGCAAAAGAAACTCCTCCTCGACTATCAGCCGGCAGTTGGGCCGGATCTTCGACAACTGTATTTCCCGTTCCTTATCCATCAGGGAATGCCCCCAAAGTAATACAAGCGCACTAAATAATGTTGAAGAGCTTCACACGAAGACACCAGGGGCACGAAGAAAATCCGTGTGGCCAATGCGCCGACGCCGAACCACGGGATATTAGTGTTTCCTGTTTTCTTTGTGTCTCCGTGTCCTTTGTGTGAAAACGCGTCTTTTTCTCGTTTGCAGGGCAGTGCCGCATTTGTTTATTCCGTTCGTATTAGCCGAACTTGTGGCTGATCCCGTAGCCGCCTTTGGGGAACCGCCATTCGATATTCAGATGCTCGCAGGCAATGCGGCACGACCCGCATTCGAGGCAGCCCTCATAGTGCACCGCGATGCGGTCACTCTCCAGGCGGTAAACGTTCGCCGGGCACAGGTACAGACAGGCCTGGCGGGTGCAGTCCTTGAGGCATTTCTCGCCATCGATTATCCTGAGGTGGCTCTCCTCGTCCACCCGGAAACGGTCGAGAAAAAGCTTGTCTTCGATCTTCATTTCACTGCCCTCCACCCGCGCCACAGCAGCCGCAGCAGGCGCAGGCCGGACATCCCATGCCGGGCGAACTCCCGCCGTATCAGCCGCTGCTTTTCGCTCTTGCTCACATGGTCCACCGTCAGCATCTCCCGGGCGGCGAAACCTGCCAGCCGCGGCAACTCCTCGAATATCTCCCGGTTGCCGTGCATGAATCCCGGGAAACGCCGGTATTTCTTCAGGTCCTTCATAACATAGGACCCGGCCAGCCTTTCCCCGTAGCCCGACAGTCCCTTCCGCGAAACATCATTGCGGCGCAGCGCCTCCAGGATGGCTTCCGCAGCCAGCCTGCCCGAGGTCATCGCCAGGTTGTTCCCTTCCCGGTGCAGGGCGTTGAACATCATCGCCGAATCGCCGGCGATAAGATAGCCGTCCCCGTACAGCGATGGTACGGCCTCGTAGCCGCCCTCCGCCAGCCAGTGGGCGAGATACTCCCTGGGTTTTCCCCCGGCGATGAGGGGGGCCACCACGGGATGTTGTTTGAAGTTCTCCATAAGCTCATAGGGCTTCAGCTTGAAAGCCGCGAAATCGGCCAGGCTGGCGCCCACGGCCAGCGAGACCGAGTTCTGATTGGTATACAGGACGCCAATCCCGTTCATACCCCCGGTAATGGCCCCCAGTATTTCCGTGGTCACCCCGTTGCCCTCAGAGACGCCGAACCGCTGTTCTATGACCTCGCCGGGAAGCTCGATGGTTTCCTTGACCGCCAGCGCGACCTGCTCCGGTTTCGGCTCCGGCCGGAAGCCGGTCCTGGCCGCCAGGGGCGAGTTGATGCCGTCCGCCAGGAGCGTGACCCGGCACCGCACCTCCCCGTCCTTTCTCCCGGCGACCACCCCGGCGACAGCCCCGTTGCCACCCCTCAGCAGGTCCACCACCACGGTCGAATTCACCACCAGGGCGCCCTTTTTCACCGCCTCGCCGGCATACCAGCGGTCAAATCTGGCCCTGGTAACGGTGAAGGCATTATACTTCTTCGGCCCCGCAAAAATCGCGTCGCGGTAGCCGAGGCTGTAGCCTCCTTCCTGGCTCAG
This sequence comes from Chloroflexota bacterium, assembly GCA_016210565.1. Classification (GTDB taxonomy): domain Bacteria; phylum Chloroflexota; class Dehalococcoidia; order JACQUA01; family JACQUA01; genus JACQUA01. The sequence continues at coordinate 7,247 of JACQUA010000404.1, read as the reverse complement.
ATACCAGACCCTGGACTCGACAATATTCCGCTCCACCGGGCAGTGTCTTTCGGCGTAATCGGGTATGATTTCCGCCAGGTTGTGCCCGTAGAGGACTCCCCCGGACATGTTCTTGGCCCCCGGGAACTCCCCGCGCTCCAACACGATGGTCTTGACCCCGGCGGATGCCAGTATACAGGCCGCGGAGAGTCCCGCCGGCCCGGCGCCGACAATGGCAACGTCGAACTCCTCTTTCATTGGACTCATTTTGTGGACTGACCGGGTGGGGCGTAGCCCATGGCTTCAGCCTTGCCGGGTGGGGCTGACCTCCGGGTCCTGATGCCCTTGATCAGCTCCGGGATGATGACCTGGTAATCCCCGATGAGGGCATAGTCCGCCATCTGTGCCAGGGGTGCGTTGCGGTCCGTGTTGATGGCAACGACCTTCTCCGAGCTCTGCATCCCGGCCAGGTGCTGCACCGCCCCCGACACTGCCACACCGACGTACAGCTTCGGCGCCACCGTCTTCCCTGTCTGGCCCACCTGCCGCACGTATGGCAAAAGGCCGGCCTCCACCACCGGCCGCGAGCAGGCCACCGTCCCTCCGAGGACCGCGGCCAGCTCGTTAAACATCGGCAGGTGCTCCGACTTGCACGCCCCTCTGCCGACCACGACCAGCGCCCGCGCCTTGGTTATGTCAACTTCGCCGAGTTCCCCCGTTTTGGCGATAAACTCCAGGACGCGGGGCAGAGAATCGGAGGGCGGCGCGAACGCGACCAATTTGACATCCCCCTTCCGGCTGGCATTCCTCTCCGGCATCCTCATCACCCGTGGCCTGACGGTGCTCATCTGCGGACGGCTCTTGCGGCAGAGGATGGTGCACATGACGCTGCCCCCGAAAGTGGGGCGGGTCATCAGCAGCAGACGCTCCTGCATGTCGATGTCCAGCCCGGTGCAGTCCGCGGTCAGCCCCGTTTCCAGCTTCGTGGCGATTACGCCCGCCAGGTCCCGGCCCAGCGGCGTCGCCCCCAGCAGGACTATCTCCGGCCGCGCTTGTTCGATCATCCTGATGACCGTCTGCCCGTAGACCCGGGGCAGGTAGGTCCCGAGCAGAGGGTTATCCGTCATGTAGACCGTGTCGCAGCCGTAGGCGACGGCCTCCGTTGCCGCCGGGCCGACATCCTTGCCCGGAAGCAGGCCATAGACCGGCGCCCCCAGCTTCTGCGCCAGCTCCCGGGCCTTTCCCGCCAGCTCCCAGGAGACGTCCGCTGCCGCGCCGTTGTGAGTCTCGATGAAGACGGCCACGCCGCGATGGGGGGCGGGGGGTGGCGCCGCTGCCGCCGCGGGCGCGGCGGCAGCGGCCGCGGCCCCCCTCGCCAGCGCCTTCTCAAAAAGAATAGCCCCGGCCGGGCACACCTTGAAACACCTCCCGCAGCCGATGCACGCCACCGGATCGATCTTTACCGTTCCGTCGTCATTAACGCTGATGGCATCCACGGGGCAGTCCGCCATGCAAAGCTGGCAGCCGATGCACTTATCGTGGATGACTTCAGCAATCTCTTCGCCGGAAACGTTCTTTGGCATATGCTTCCCAATGACGAATGACGAAATTCGAATGACAAATCAATGCCAAAATGACGAATGACCGGTGCCACAGGCGTCCTCACCTGCGACGCCGCAGTACCGCAGGCCACCGTGCCTGCGAGCCCCGGCTTTCACCCATGACGGATCCTGACCAGAGACGTGACTAACGCGTCATTCGGACTTGATCATTCGTCATTGATTCGTCATTCGCCCCCGATCCGGTCGGGGGTCGTCATTCGTAATTCGTTTGGTCATTCGTCATTCGGACTTCGTCATTCCTGATCCGCCTTCTTCCGCAAACAGCCTGTCGAGTAGATCCCCCACCGCTTTTCCCACATTCTCCGTGCCTTCGAACTTCAGCCCCCCTTTGCGCACCGGCGGGCTGAACACCTGTTTCACCCAGGTGGGCGAACCCTTCAACCCCAGCTTGTCCGGGGCGGCCCCGATGTCCGCCGCCCCCCACACCTTTATCTCCTGGCGCAACGACCGCACCATCTCCGGCAACGAAGCGTAGCGCGGTACCGCCAGGTTCAATTCCGCTGTCAGCAGCGCCGGCAGTTTCCCTTCGATCACCTCCACCCCTCCTTCCACCTCCCGTTTGACCGTGATGGTCCCCCTCTCCGGGTCAACCGACACTATTTCCGAGACATAGGTGAACTGGTCGTAGCCCAAACGCGTGGCGATGCCCGGGCCGGTCTGGGCGGTGTCGCCGTCCACCGCTTGCTTGCCGCAGATGACCACGTGGACAGGCTGGGAGGCGCTTATCTTCGAAATCGCGAGCGCGAGGGTGTAGCTGGTAGCCAAAGTATCGGCGCCGGCAAAGACGCGGTCGGAAAGAAGGATGGCTTCCGTCACGCCCAGCGACAGGCACTGGCGCAGAGCTGCCTCGGCTTGCGGGGGACCCATGGAAATCACCGTGACTTTGCCCCCGTGCTTCTCCACAAGCTGGACTGCGGCCTCGGCAGCTACCAGGTCATAGGGATTGCAGATTGACTCCACGCCGGCCCGGACCAGCGTGCCGGTCTCGGGGTCGATCTTCACCTGGGCCGTATCCGGGACCTGTTTGACGCAGCAAACGATGTGCATTGCCGGCCTGAAATCCCACCTTTCCTCGAAAATGCCGCCGGGTACCACCCTGGCGTGTGGGGTGAACCGCTATTACCCTCGTTCTTCGTACTTGGCCGACCAGACTCGACGATTTCTTGGTACTGGTGCTCCGCCTCACCTTGCCTGACACCTCCCAGCTATGATAATCCCTTCTCAGCTCATTTTGCAACAAACTAGCCCCCGGCGATATCCGTAGCCCTACCTATTTCATCCCACCTGACCAGGTCAGTTGTGAGGGTCCCCCTGGACGACACGCCAGCCTCGAACGCTAGTGATTTCCAACTATTGACAGTGGTCTTCTTCCAGCCTATAATGCTCCTGCATACTTTCGTAATGGTACGAAAGGGGTGTCTCCCGTTCCCCGGCAGTGTCCAAGAAAGGAGGTCCTGCATCATTGATACGTTTCTTCCTCTCATGTGGGGTCGGTCGCCATTAGACCCGGCCTGATAATGCGCCAATCTTCCAACAAATCATTCTTTGTATTCTTCGAGGGAGGAAAAAATTGCTGTCAGCCAGGATAACAAAACAGAATAAGAGCATCATCGCTCTGGCATCACTGCTGGCGCTGATGGTCCTGGTGGCGGTTCCCATGCTGGTCCGGGGAAGCGCTACCAACAAGACGTGGACGACGGACGCCGACTTTGATCTGGGCGTGTTGCAAGGTGTAGAACATACTACCGTCCACGACCAGCTACAATTGAGCAAGACCAGCAGCACCTTCCCCTTCCTGTGGATAGCCAATGCCGGCGAAGACACGGTCTCCAAGATCGACTCGGATACCGGCAAGGAGCTGGCCAGGTACCGCACCTGGTTCAATGGTCCTCTCCACGGCGCCTGGTCCGGCGCGGCGCCATCCCGGACCGCGGTGGACTCCAGCGGCAACGTCTACGTGGCCAACCGCCATTTTGATGGCAGAAAAGCGCTGGTGATGAAGGTACTGTCCACCGGGGGCATCGACCGGAACGGCAACGGGACCATCGAGACCTCGTCGGACCTGGACGCCAACGGCATCATCGGCGCCGGAGAGATAAAAGACCTGTTTGATTCGAACAGCAGCGGGATGATCGACGTCGGCGAAATCCAGGACGAGCGGGTGGCCTGGGCGGTGCAGGTAGGCGTCGCGGGGCAGTTGGGGCGCTCGCTCAGCATCGGCAAAGACGGCAACATCTGGCTCGGGACTCACTACGACCAGAAGTACTACAAGATAAGCGCCGCCGACGGCAGCCTCCTGGGCGGCCCCTACAGCGCGGGCGTGACCTCCTACGGGTCTCTGGTCGACGGCAATGGAATCCTGTGGAGCGCCAACCTTGGCTACTACCTCGGGAAGCTGGATACGGCCACCGGAACGATGTCCGGCCCCTACTACCATGGCGCCTATGGCAGCAACTACGGCATCGCCCTGGGCAACGGCAAGGTATATCTCGGCGGTAACGGCTACAGCTACATCATCTTCGACCCGACGACCAACACCTTCAGCGAGAACTCGGCGGTGAACGTTTATTCCCTGGGCGTGGCTGTGGACGGCAGCGGCAACATTTTCGTCGGCGGCAGTGGCGGCGGGATGTACAAGTTCAAGCCCGACGGCACGCTGCTATGGTCCGCGGCCAACCAGACCGGCACCGGCCATATCCGCGGCGTCGTCGTCGACGGCAAGGGGGATGTCTGGGCCATCCATCTCAACGAGAACAAGATTTCCAAGTTCAAGGGCGATACCGGCGCGCCCCTGGGGGTGTTCCCGGTAGGCTATCAACCATACACCTACAGTGACGCGGCCGGTCTGGCGGCGGCCAGCATCACCACCCCCACCGGCTACTGGACAGTCATCCAGGACGGCGGCGGGGCAGGGACGCAGTGGGGCACCGTTTCCTGGAACGGCTCCACCCCGGCGGGCACCAGCCTCGAGGTCCGGGTCCGCGCCGCGGATACCGTGGCCGGCCTGGATTTCCAGACCTACCAGCTCGTTTCCAGCGGGGTCGAGTTCACCGCCACCGGCCAGTACATCCAGATCCAGGTGAAGTTCTCCGCCAGCCAGGCCGGGACTTCGCCCATACTGTACGACCTGACGGTCCAGTCCAAGGAGACCCAGCCCCCGCCCACGCCTACTCCCACGGCCACTCCTCCTCCTGCCGGCATCGCCGGAAAAATGACCGGCGGCGGGAGCGTCAACGCCAACCTCCCGGCAGGGAAGGGCGGCAAGCCCGAGGTCGGAAGGACCACCCATGGCCTTGAAGTCTGGGCCAAAGCCGACCAGTCCATCGGCGGGAATCTCCAGTACAACGACCATCGGAACGGCGATGTCTTCCATGCCACGGGCTTCACTTCCATCGTTATGAGCGATGATCCCGCCATTAATCCGGCTAAGCCGACGGCAAACTTTGACACGGCCACAGTCAAGGGAGTGGGACGGCTTAATGGCGTCGACGGCGTGATGTTCGAAGCGGTGATCACCGACGCCGGCGAGCCAGGGACCAACGATACTTTCAAGATCGTCTTCCCGGGCGGCCAGAGTCCCGGCATTTCGGGCAAGCTGGCCAACGGGAATCACCAGGCCCACCGGCTGCCGTAGCGGCGCCGCCTGCCATTCTGAGCGAAGCGAAGAACCTTTCGCGGTTTGCCACATTTGAAGAAGGGGCCAGGACACGTCCTGGCCCCTTCTCTTAATACAAACGTGCCAGATAATGGCGAAGGTCTCACACAAAGACAGAAAGGCACAAAGCGGTTTATGTTGCGCCCTTCCCGACTGCAGGCTATGTGGCCCTGCCACCCCAGCTTTCTTTGTGTCTTCGTGTCTCTCTGGGAAAACGCGTTGCATTATCACAGTGGTGCGGTCCGGCATCTGGAGCGATCAAACTTGAAACAGGCGTCAACCTTATTTCTTTTCCTTATGGCCGCCCTGGCCGCGATACTCGGGCCAGGCGGGTGCTCCCCCGTCCCGGGGGACCTGCTCTTCGTGTCCAACATGGACGGGCGCAATCAGGTCTACGTGATGAACGCCGACGGGTCGCGGCAGACCAACTTGAGCAAGAACGAATTCGAAGACCTGGAAGCGACGTGGTCGCCAGACGGCGCGCGCATCGCCTTCGTTTCTAACCGGGACGGCAATCTCGAGATCTATACCATGAACGCCGACGGCTCGGACCAGAAACGCCTGACCAGCACCCCGATGGCGGACCATTCCCCGCAGTGGTCGCCCGATGGCCGGCGCATTGCCTTTGTTTCCCTCCGGGACCGGAATCCGGAAATATACGTGATGAGCGCCGACGGTTCCAACCAGTTGAGGTTGACCAGCAACGAGACGGCGGCCGACCAGCACCCCCGCTGGTCGCCTGACGGGACCCGGATCGCTTTCGAGTCCAGCGTGGTAGAGGGGGGCGAGAACCAGATCGGGAACATAATGGTCGCTAATGCGGACGGCACAGGCCTGGCGAACGTCACCAACAACAAGAACAACAACTATGCGGCGGAATGGTCTCCGGACGGGGCCTGGATAGCCTTCAACTCGGCGAGAGGCCGCAACCTCGATATCTACAAGATCCGGGCGGACGGCTCCGAGGAAATCCGGCTGACCGACCATCCGGACTACGACAGTCTCCCCCGCTGGTCGCCCGACGGCTCGCGCATCGTTTTCACCACCACCAGGGTCAACTCCGTCCGGCAGCAGATATGGGTGATGAACGCCGATGGCTCCGGTCAAAGACCGCTCACGCGCGATGAAATGGAGAACTCCGACCCGGCTTGGTGGCCCGATGGCAGCCGGATAACCTTCCTCAAGTTCATCGAGGGCAACAATGAGATTTACGTGGTGAACGCCGACGGCTCTGGCGAGACCCGCCAGACGCGCAACTCGGGCTTTGAGTTCCGCCCCAGCCCTTCTCCCGTCCTCAGGACCGGCCCCAACGGGTCCCAAAAACCGCTATAGCGTTGCCCGCCCCATAAGGCGCTGTCGGCGGACTGTCCGGCTGTCGCTTCGTCGCTTCACCCCTCTGTCGGTAACCCCGGACGTGCCAAACGCAGCAGCCACGGGTAATACAAGCCCGCGATTGACAGAGTAAGACGCAACCTGTTGACAAGTTGCCTGGCAAATCGGGGTATGTGAACATTGTAGGCTGGCCTGCGACGGCTCCCCAAAAAAGCATTGCCTCACGACCTCCGGCCAGGATTCGCTCCCCCAACGGGCCAGATCCCCCGGGATTGTGTTTCCGGTCCTTGAGGACCGTAAGCCCCGGCGCCCCGTTGCGCAGATAGTCGCCCCAAAGCCGCGAGTCCTCAACTCCCCCTCCGTCGCCTTCGGGGCCTTGCCTCCGCGTGACAGCCGGCGCGGCTTTGATGACTTTCATTTCACCCCCGGGAGGCCGGTTGATTTCGCCGACCGCAGTTGTTAGAATGCTGTAGTTTTCAGGCCATGTGGCTGCACGAGGAATTGACCCTTGTTTTAGTTCGTTATCTCCGAAGCCGGCCACTTCCGAAGTGGCCGCGGTCGCCGCCGTGAGGACGTTTACCTCCTGTCCCGTACCCCTGGACGTGGTGGTCAGCAGAGAGACCGATAGCGCCGGCCGGGAGGATTACTGGGTGCTGCTT
>JACQUA010000389.1 GCA_016210565.1 Chloroflexota bacterium | reverse complement strand
TGGCCTGGCCGATAGTGCCCCCGTGCAGACAACGGTGACGGTGCTGGACGTTGATGCGCCCCCGAGGTGTGACTTGGCCCAGGCCAGCCCGGCCCTCCTGTGGCCGCCCAATCACAAGCTGGTGCCGGTGGGGATTACGGGCGTGACCGATCCCGACAATGACCAGGTGACCCTGACCGTGACGGGGGTGACGCAGGATGAGCCGGTTAACGGCCTGGGAGATGGTGACACCAGCCCGGACGCTGTGACCCAGGGTAGCAACGTCCTGCTGCGGGCAGAGCGAGCCGGGAACGGCAACGGCCGGGTCTACCAGGTGACCTTCACGGCTAGCGACGGCTTCGGTGGAAGCTGCACGGGGACTGTGATGGTGTGTGTGCCCCGTGATCGTGGGGCCGCCGGCTGTGTCGATGGTGGCCAGCTTCACGATTCCACGCAGCCCTAACCATGGCAATTGAAAGCGGATATTGCTCTCGACAACCTGTGGGAGCAGTATCCGCTGCGATCGCGGCCACCGATGCCTCGGGCAACAGCTCCACGGCCTTGGTGCAGATCAAGGCCCCGCACGATAGGAGGGCCGTCAGGTAGTTCAGAGAGTTTGTGTCAAGGAAACGCCCAGGGAGTTGCCTGGCAAGGGTCTGTGAACAGCAGAAGCGGTGGTCACCAATGGCGGAAAGGAAGGCATTATGAGGCATATGAAAATGACCAAGGCATTACTTGGGGGGCTAATTCTTTTCCTCATTTCCACACTCTCAGGCCACGCAGTGGCACAGACCTGCGTTCAACCTCCTGCTGGCCTAGTCAGCTGGTGGCCTGGGGATGGGAATGCGAATGACATTCAGGGTACAAATCATGCAACAATTTCGGGAGCAACGCTGACCACGGGGAAAGTAGATGGAGCCTTTCGTTTTGATGGGAATGATTATTGGACAGTCCCTGATGCGGCTGGCTTAAAGCCTTCCCAAATAACGGTTGATGCTTGGATATGGATCGACCAATTGCCAGCAGGTTGGAGTTCTCCTGGATGGATAGCTGATATTGTTGCTAAGTGGGATGGGTCTCCTGATACTGGTTATGAGCTAAGGCTTGAGGGCGATAAATTGTTGTTCGGTTTGGGCGATGGGTCGCCTTCCTATGGGTGGCACGGGGCTGTAGGCGACACTGCGCTACAACCAGGTCAATGGTATCATGTGGCAGGAATATATGACGGAAACACAATAAAAGTCTTTGTTAACGGAGTGGAGGATGGGAATGCGCCTTGGGGCGGACCGATTGTTCATTCGCCTAACTCGCTATACCTCGGAGGCATGATTGGTCAAACATTCATGGCAGGGCAACTTCAGAGAACCTTCAAAGGTATTATTGACGAAGTCGAGATTTACAACCACGCCCTTTCGGCCGCAGAAATCCAGGCCATCTTTAATGCCGGCAGCGCAGGTAAGTGCAAGGTCACAAACGGACGTCCTGTTGCTAGTGCTGGTCCCGACCAGACGGTGAACGAAGGGACCCTTGTTACCTTGGACGGCTCTGGAAGCAGTGACCCCGAAGGCGCTTCCCTGAACTATCATTGGACACAGATCGCTGGCCTCTCGGTCGTCCTGGACTTAGCCGACCCAGTCCACCCGACCTTCATTGCCCCCAGCGTGCTCGCCGGAGGCGCCACCCTTACCTTCCAGCTCACCGTCGGCGATGGGCAACTGACCAGCAACCCCGATGTGGTGAACATCACCGTTAAGAACGTCAACCATCCACCGGTAGCCGATGCAGGGGCTGATCAGACGGTCGCCGAAGGAAGTCCGGTTACGCTGAACGGTTCGGCAAGCTACGATCCCGATGCAGAGGGCCTCAGCTACAGTTGGCTCCAGACGGCAGGATCTTCGGTTGTCCTTTCCTCTCCCACCGCCGCGCAGCCGTCCTTTACGGCCCCCCTCGTCGGCTGGGCGGGGGCTACACTTACCTTTGCGCTAACCGTGAGCGATGGGATCGATAGCGCGACCGACACGGTCAATGTGGTCGTCGAGAACATTAACCATTCCCCGACAGCCAACGCCGGAGCCGACCAGACGAAGAACGAAGGGAGCTTGGTGACGCTGGATGGGACTGCAAGCAGCGACCCGGACAATGATCCCTTGACCTACAGCTGGAGCCAGCTCAGTGGGCCGTCGGTCACCCTGTCAGATCCCTACAGCGATACCCCGAACTTCACGGCCCCACTGGTCAATCCGGGCGGGGAAACGCTCGTTTTCCGACTCACCGTCAGCGATGGCCTGGGAGGCAGCGCGACTGATGAGGTGGCCATTGCTGTGCTCAATGTCAATGATCCTCCGGCTTGCGGGCTTGCCCAGGCCGGTCCTGCTCTCCTCTGGCCACCGAACCATAAGTTGGTGCCGGTGAGGATTACGGGTGTGACTGACCCGGATAACGACCAGGTGACCCTCACCGTGATGGGAGTAACCCAGGATGAGCCGGTCAATGGCCTGGGAGATGGTGACACCAGCCCGGACGCTGTGACCCAGGGTAGCAACGTCCTGCTGCGGGCAGAGCGAGCCGGGAACGGCAACGGCCGGGTCTACCAGGTGACCTTCA
>JACQUA010000387.1 GCA_016210565.1 Chloroflexota bacterium | reverse complement strand
GGATATCCTGGACAGGCTCGCCGCCCGGCTGGTAGACCTTAACGTGTATACGGCGGGGAATAGAAGGCCGCAAATCCTGATCAGTCCCTGCATCGCGGAGGTAATCGCCAAAGGGGGTTTTTCCAAGCAGGGGATGAAGCAATACCTGTGGGAGCACGCCGTGTTCCCGGCGCAGCGCTACGAACGGCTGCGCCACCACGTCGGTTTTCTGTGCGACTCGGTCAGAGAAGGAAGCTGGCCGAAGCGTTACTGCGAGTCCGCCAATCCGGACCGGCTGGTCCCGGTAGTCTGGAGTCCCGATCACATCATGATCACCGTCAGCGGGGACCCGGGCCGGGACAACTGCTTGATCTGCTCGCAGAACGGCAAAATCGGCTATCCCACCAGCAGGCAAATACGGCTGCCCGCCAACTGGGCGCAACTGCTACGCGAGGCCAGGAAAGCGTGACAGCGGGTGCCCGCGGGGACCGGGTGTCAAAGGAGATGTTTCTGACCTTGGGAAGGAGCGACCGCTGAAGTGACGCAAATCACCTTGAACGTATTCAATCCCCAGGGTGAAACAGTGCAGCACGTCCGCCACGAGATTGCCCCCAGGGCCACGGACCTGAATGGAAAGACGATTGGTCTCCTGTTTAACTGGCTTAGCGGCGGGGACGACAACTTCACCAACCTCAGACAGACGTTGAGCGCGAGATTCGAGAACTTGAAGTTCGTTGAGTGGCGTTCAGAGGCGACAACTCCACTGGATGAAAAAGGGATCAACGAAGTTCTGGGTCCGGCGAAACAATGCGACGCTGTGATTGGCTTCACCGCCCTCTGAGGATCGTGTAGCACGCGCGTGACGCGTTATTGCATAGAGATAGAGAAAGAAGGCATTCCGACGGTAGTGATGGGCTACCCGGAGTTTGCCACCATCATAGGAAAAATTGCCGAACTTGAGAATATTCCGGCCCTCCGATTTGCTGTCAGGAAAGGCACCGCGCGACGATTCAACTGGGAGACTTTTTCACGGGAAGACCTGGCGGAAGAGTTATCTCGTGCTTTGACCGGACCATCGGACAGCTCGACCGCCCGCTGCGAGACCGGCGGTGCTACCGGGGAACCGACTCTGGCCTTCGCGGGTGGCAGCCCGGGCGAGGTCATGGAGGCGGTGAACCAGGAGTTCAACAAGCGGCACTGGTCCGATGGGCTTCCGATAGTGCCGCCGACGGAAGAGCGCATCCAATGGATGCTAAGAGGCACAGACCTGCCCCCCGACTACGAGATAGGCGTGATTGAGCCCAGAAAAGGGATTGCCACCGTAAGGACAATCGCCACCAATGCCGTAATGGCGGGGGCAAGGCCCGAGTATCTACCCGTCATATTGTCCACCGTGGAGGCCATTGCAGACCATCGGTTCTTCTACGCCGGAGTCCAGGCCACTGTGTATTCCGGTGCTGAAATGGTAATCATAAGCGGCCCGGTGGCCAGGGCTATAGGGGTCCATTCTGGCGCCGGTCTGCTCGGTCCCGGGTGGCGCCCTAACTTCAGCATCGGACGCACTTTGAGGCTGGTAGGGATCAATGTAGGACAGGCATGGCCAGACGTGAATAAGATGGCTCCATACGTAAGCGCTGGCAGGACCGGTAGCTGGGTTTTCACCGAAGCGGTAGAGTTTCTTCCTGCCGGCTGGGATCCTTTGCACGTTGAACTGGGCTATGCACCGGAAGAGAGCACGGTTACCATCATGTTTCTCGACGAGTTGACATCCGGTCACACGGTGGAAGACAGGTGCTCAATTGAAGCCTTTGCTGGTGAGATGTTGAGAAACGAGGGGAGCAGCCGACACAGGTTGAATTGTGAGTCACTGCTGATAATATCTCCTCCCTGCGCCGCGCATATGGCCAGGAAGGGGTTTACCAAGGAGGATATACGGAGGGAGGTGTACGCGAAGATCCAGGTCCCTCTTGCCCCCAGCGGAGGTCACCACAAACACTGGAGGTACCTCCCCGAATGGATTCAAAAGAAGAAACCAGGAGACCCTGTTCCGGTCCATATAGAGAAACCTGCTGACCTAGTGATCACGGTCGCTGGTGGCACGGCCGGGTCCATTCCCCGTGGGATGTTTATTTCAGGTTGGGGATTCGGGTCGAGAATGGTGACCAAAGCGATAGACAAATACATACCCAAAAGCTGGGAAAAGCTGTTGAAAGAAGCTAATACGAACGCAGTAAATAGTTGTACATTAACCAGAAGTGGTGTATAATCGGCCCCATGAAGGCTTTGCATATAGAGCACACCGAGGTAACCCGAGAAAAGCTATTAGCTCTGGCAAGGCAAGTCCCGGGGGCATGGAT
>JACQUA010000386.1 GCA_016210565.1 Chloroflexota bacterium | reverse complement strand
TGCAATGCCGACGGCAGCGTTGAGCTCGTCAACGGTCCCGATGGCGTGGAAGCGGATGTCCGATTTGGGCCGGCGCTCGCCAGTCGCCAGTCCGCTGGTCCCGTCATCACCCGTGCGGGTCACGATGCGGTTGAGGACGACCATCAGCCGTTCCTGAACACCTGGGTCATGTAGAGGGCGGCCATGACCACGATGATGGCGATGAGCTGCAGGATGACCCGCCAGCGCATCAGAAGCTGGGAGCGGTTGCTGGGCCCGCCGCGCATCATGTTGACCAGGCCAAGGAAGAGCACCACGGCCACCGCGGCCACGGCAAGCGGCGCCAGCCGGTTGACGATGTCTGCCATCGCGCCGGTATAGACCAGACCGGCCTGGCGAAGCCACCGCTCCCTAGTGGAGAAAATCTGACTGTTGAGTCCGGCGGGGGATTCCCGTCGGGTTTGGCGCATGCGAGTCTTGAGCATGCGCCCGGGGATTTTCATTACGCTGAGCCCATCTGATCGCCGTGGTCTGAAGGCGATCGTTCGTGACCGCAACGCTCCGCAGAAGCACGTCTGGCGAGCTGCGATCGTGCTGTTGACTGCCGAGGGCTTCGGCACCGTCGAGATCATGCACCAGACACAGAAATCGAAGACCTGCGTCTGGCGCTGGCAGGAACGCTTCGCCGAGGAGGGCCTGACCGGGCTGCTGCGCGACAAGACCCGGCCGTCGCGGGTTCCGCCGCTCCCGCCTGAGGTGGCCGCGCGAGTGGTCGCCCTGACGCTCACCGATCCACCTACGGAGACGACGCACTGGACTGGCGCGATGATGGCTGAGGCGACCGGAATTAGCGTCTCCTCCGTCCAGCGCATCTGGCGGGCTCATGGGCTCCAGCCGCACCGAGTAACGCAGTTCAAGCTGTCCACCGACCCGAAGTTCATCGACAAGCTGCGCGACGTCGTCGGCCTCTATGTTGATCCGCCGGCGCACGCCATCGTGCTCTCCGTCGACGAGAAGTCGCAGATCCAGGCGCTCGACCGCACTCAGCCGGGTCTACCGCTGAAGAGGGGGCGCGCCGGGACAATGACCCACGACTACAAGAGGCATGGGACCACGACGCTGTTCGCTGCGCTCAACGTGCTCGACGGCACCGTCATCGGCCGCAACATGCAGCGCCATCGCCACCAGGAGTTCATCCGCTTCCTCAACACCGTCGAGGCCGCGGTCCCGGCCGGCAAGCTGATCCACGTCGTTCTCGACAACTACGGCGCCCACAAGCATCCGAAGGTGCGCGCCTGGCTCCATCGGCATCCGCGCTTCACCTTCCACTTCGTGCCAACGTCCTGCTCGTGGCTCAACGCAGTCGAGGGCTTCTTTGCCAAACTCTCCAAGCGACGATTGAAGCGTGGCGTCTTCCGCTCGGTCGTCGACCTCCAGACCGCCATCAACCGCTTCATCGAGGAGACCAATCAAATGCCCAAACCCTTCACCTGGACCGCCGACCCCGACAAAATCATCGCGGCGGTCCGGCGCGGGCACCAAGTGTTAGATTCGCTCCACTAGCCGGCGGTGGCATGACAATCCGGCTTCGCCAACAGAAAACCAGGACCGAGTTGGAGATCCCAGTGCATCCCGCCCTCGCCGCTTCGATTGCGGCTGCGCCCAACGGCAACTTGACCTTCCTCGTGACCGCCTACGGCAAGCCGTTCACTGCGGCCGGATTCGGCGGCTGGTTCCGCGACCGCTGCGACGAGGCTGGGCTTGACCACTGCACGGCCCACGGCCTGCGCAAGGCCAGCGCCCGCCGGCTGACCGAGGCCGGATGCACCTCGCACGAGATCATGGCCATCACCGGCCACCGCAGCCTGGCCGAGGCCGAGCGATACACCCGGGCCGCCGACCAGAAGCGGGGCGCCGTCAGCGCCTTCGGGAAGCTGGCCAAGGCCACCGGGGCCGCATCATGAACAGTCGATTGGCAAACTCGACAGGGCTGCTGGCAAACCGAGGACCAACGCCTTGACGACGAATGGGATTTTCCCGGGCATGGCAGGGGCAGAGGGACTCGAACCCCCGACCTACGGTTTTGGAGACCGCCGCTCT
>JACQUA010000400.1 GCA_016210565.1 Chloroflexota bacterium | reverse complement strand
AAGAGAAGGGACGAGCCGGCCGGCAACCGGTCAATGAGGACGTTGATGAAGCTGCCGAGCGACATACCGAGAAGCGCCAGGAGTGCGATGGCAACTATTGACATACGCTATTGTCTACACTTTTTCTGCCGCAGTCAATAGCCGGACCAGAGGCGGGCATGACCTTTTTCTCAGTTTCAAACAGTACTTACAGGCGATGGACACAGACTGGAGTTATGGTATTCTTGGCAGCGTAATTCAGTAATCAATAAAAGGAGGCAATGCATGGTCAAAAAATTCTTTCGTCAGTTCCGTCATGGGCAGAAAGGGTTCACTCTTATTGAACTGCTGGTGGCGGTCTCCATCCTGGGCGTCCTCGCTGCTGTGGCCGTGCCTAACATCACCAAGCTGATCGGCTCGGGCAAGACCGAGGCCGGCGTCACCGAACTGCAGAACGTGCAACTCGCCATAACCTCGGCGATGGCCCAGGAGAAACTGTCCGCGATCACGGCGGGAACTCTCTCGTCCACCGGTGATCTGACCGTTGGTGCCACCACCGCCGGGGCCTTTCTCACCGGAACTAATACCAGCTTGAACGGCACCTACAGCGTGGCTGCCGACGGGACTGCTACCCAGACCGCCTATCCCTAGCAGCCTGGGTTAACCTGATAATTCCGCCACCAAAGAAGAAGCCTGCCGCGTTCAACGCGGCAGGCTCTTTCTTTTGGCGGTGCTACGAGAATCACGTTAGGGTGGATCAAGCACAGCAGGGCGGCTGTGCAAACCTACCATTCCGCACAGGTTCCAATAACCAGGTTCCAAACTAAGACCTCCCACCAACCTTCCAACCTTCGAACTTTCTAACCTTCTAACCGGCTGCCGCTCCGGCAAGGCCAAAGCCATGCGCTACAATCCCGAAACTTTCATCCCCCGTTTCCTGTTGCCTGGAGGAGCCTGTCCACCTGCTCAGGCTCAGCGGCAAAGAAGAACAGGTTTTCCCTGTCTATGGCCCTGTCCCGGTAGAGGGTCACCAGGGCCTGATCGAGCAATTGCATTCCTTCCCTGGCGCTGGTGCGGATGACATTGGGCAACTGGTAGATTTTTCCTTCCCGCACCAGGTTTCTCACCGCCGCGCTGGCCAGCATGATCTCCACCGCCACCATCCGGCCGGTACCATCGGCCCGGGGGACCAGTACCTGGGAAAGCACGCCGTTGAGCAAGGTCGCCAGCCGCGCCTGGGCCAGGTCCCGCTCGTGAACAGGAAACAGGTCTATGATGCGTTCGATGGCCCCGGGAGCGCTTGAAGCATGACCTGTAGTCAGCACCAGGTGTCCGGTTTCCGCTATGGTCAGGGCGGCTGACGCGGTCTCCAGGTCCCTCATCTCGCCGATCAGGATAACATCCGGGTCCTGTCTGAGGACATGCTTCAACGCGTCGGCAAAGGAAAATGTGTCGGTGCCCAACTCCCGCTGGGTGATGGTACACTTCTTGTTGGTGTAGATATACTCCACGGGGTCTTCGACGGTTACCACGCGGCGGCCGTCTTTGCTGTTGAGATGGTCGATCATGGCGGCCAGGGTGGTCGATTTGCCGCTTCCGGTTGGACCGCTGATCACGATCATGCCCCGCCGGCGCAATGCCAGTTCCTTACAGACTGCCGGCAGTCTCAGCTCGTCGATGGTGGCCACGGCCAGGGGCAGCAACCGGATGACCAGGGTTACCGTGCCGCGCTGCATGGCCGCGTTGCACCGGAGCCTGCCCACACCTTCCAGGGTATAGGCGAAATCCAGTTCGAGGCGGCTGGAAAAGCTGGCTTGTTGTTTCTCCGTGGCGATTTGCCGGAAACATTCCTCCGCGTCCTGGGGTGTCATTTCCGGCATGTCCGGGGCTGGCTGCAGCAGGCCGTCGACGCGCAGCAAAGGGGGGCTGAATGCCACCAGGTGCAGGTCGGAGGCCTTCTTCTCCCTGGCCAAGCGGAGCAAACTGAAAATATCCATCAGGGTCTTGCTAATAAATCCGTTAGCTGATGATGCATTAGTTCACCACGGAGACACGGAGGGCACGGTGGGAACGGAGGGCACGGTGGGATTTGTTTAGCTGGCGAACCGGGGCTGAACTGGGTCGTCTCACGGGCTCTGTGTTCTCCGTGTCTCTGTGGCGTAATCCACGGTTTTCTTCTCAGCCGCGATGCAGCAAATATTGATTCCTGTATTAGCGCCCTTCGAGGACCAGGGTGAAGTCCCAGGCCTCGCCGCCCCTGCCTTCGACTCTAACCAGTGCGCCGATCACCACCTGGCGGAACCGGCCGGTGCTGTGGAGCCTTTTGGCGTAGTCCAGCACCTCGGGCCGGGTCGGCAGGCTTCCCTTGATGGTCATGACGCCCTTGAGGTAGCTGATGTGACTCAAGCCCAGGGCGCCATACCGGCTGTCCATCATAGTGTACAGGTCGCCATTCAACCGTTCGGACGAGGTGCGGAAACCGCTAAAGGCCCTGACGACGCTATCGTAAGCATCGTCCGCCTTCACCGCCCGCTTTTCCAGGGCGGTAATATCCTTCTTGAGCTGCTGCTCCTCGGCCTGTCTCTGGGTCAACAGCCGGTTGGCCACGTTGATCTGGTCGCGCATGGACGAAATGCTGGCCGAGGCGCTTTGCAGCAGCATTGCCAGCGGAATAACGAAGGCCGCCGCCGCCGCCGCCGCGGGCAAAGCGAAAGCACGGGTCAGGGAGAACGGTTTGTTTCGGTACGCCTCGGGCAAGACATTCAGATTGGTCGTCGGGGAGGCGGCCATTCGCACCGACGGCATCTCCTTCAAGGCCAGTCCGATGTTCACCAGGAACGGGCCGGCGTCAGGCAACTCCCGCGACGGCAGGGGCGATTGAAGAACGGAAAAAGCGTGTCCCAGGTGTTCAGATAGGGCCTGGCATAAATCCGGCCGGGCAGCCAGTTCGCCGGCGACATATAGCGGAACAGCGTCGTGAATGGGGTTCTGGGGACTGTTGGAATTGTAGAACTCGACGGTCCGCAGAACATCGTCACCGATGGTCTTTATCTTCTTTTCCAGCGGCCCATCGGGGAGAGGGACCGAGCGGATGGGTTGCGGAATCCCGTTAGACATCACCACGATGTCGAATTCGGTTGGCTGAACGTCGATAACGATGGCCGTTGAATCCCTGACCAGCCTGGCCAGGGCCAGAGGCTTCAGGTCCAGCGACTGGGCTTTCAGTCCGGCGCGCAATAGAATAGCCACGATCCCGTCGACGGTCCGCCGGGGCACCGCCGCGAGAAAAAGGCGAATCTTCCGGTCGCGGCTGGGAGCGCTCCGCCAGCAGAGATAGAGATGCTCCAGAGGTACCGGCAGGACCTTCTTTGCTTCGCCGAGCACAGCTTCAGCCAGCTTCTGTTTGGCCGTTGCGGGCAGGATTATCGGTCGCGTGAGGCAATTCAGGCCGCTCATGCCCACCACGACCTTTTTTGTCTTGACCTTCTGGGCTTTGAGGAGGTCCGTGATTATCCGGGCAACCTCGACCTCATTGACGATGGTGCCGCCGCGCACCAGGCCGGGTTCCAGAGAAGCCCGGCCCCATCGCTTGATGCGTTTCCCCCGGGTTACCAGCAACTGGAGGGAGGAATCGTCGATATACAGGGTGACCGTTTGACTAGCCATTGCCTTCGCTGTTATAAGTGTAAATGACGATCTGAATTACCGCCGATGGCTTTCCTGGTTTTGCCTCCGCGGTCGGTTTGGCTACCACCTGTCCGACGGGCCGGGGCACGTCGATCTCCACCGACCTGATCACCGACGCGGGGAATACCTCACCGAGAGCGATGGCGAAATCGGCCAGCGCCTCGAGTTCCCCCTCGACTTTCACTGTCAGGGGCAGAGCCACAACAGCCGCTCCCTGGAAGTTCTCCCTGGCCGGGCCTGCCGACTTGACTTCCACCACCTCCGCTCGGAACCGGGCCGCTGTTTCGATGAGCATGTCTGTGGCGGCGATGCTCTGCGAGGTGGAAAACAACTTGCCTGCCTCAGCCCCGGCTCTGGCCGTTCCCGTCGCGATCCTGTTTTCCAGGGCGGCTTTTTGTTGCCGGAGCTGCTCAACTTGCGGCACGGTTATCTTCTTTGCCGCCAGGGCCAACTCTCCCGTTAGCTTCTGGCGTTCACTCACCTGCTGTGAACGGACGGTCCACACCAGCAGCAACAGGACGCCGAGGAGAACAGCCCCGGTGATCATGTATTGATGCGCTTTGCTTAGCCTGGACATGTTATCTGAGCACCTGCCAGGTGACGACATAGACCGAGCCGTCGTCTTTGATGAGAGCGTCGGCGGATATGATAGCTGTTATCGCGCCGTCACCGGCGCGCCGGGCCGTCGAAGTAATCACATAGAGGTCCCCCGAGACGTCTCCGACCGTGCCAACGTCCGTCCTCTCAGCCACTATCCAGGTGTAGTCCCCCGGGTCGGCCTCGCCAACCACGTAGAACTTTTGCGTTTTTACCGGATCGTTGGGTCGCACCGAGGGGCGGGGCGCGTCGAATACCCAGTTGACCATCTCGGCCCCGGCAGCATCGGTGATAATGGAAGGCTCGTCGCGGGAAAGATTCTGGGGGAAGTCGTTGGCGGAGCCGGGAACGTAGTGGTAGCCCCGGGGCAGCCTGGCCCCGACCTGCTCCAGATGTATTACCGGCGTTCCGGACCTGGGCTGGTAGGTCACGGTGATGGTGTACCTGTAGGCGGCCTCGGCGCCGTCCCAGACCATATCGCTGGTTATGACCAGGTAGTCGCTGTGGACGCCGGTGGCCGCAAGCTGGCCCAGGTAAAAGGTATATGGCCCCTTGTTCTCGTATTGCAGGCTTACCGTCATCCCGTTCACCTCGTCGGGCAACTGGGGGGGGATGGGCCGGCCGTTGCTGACCGACCAGAAAAGGTATTCTATTCCGGCATCGGCGGCGTATAGCCCCTTGACGCCCTGGTCGGCGCTCATGACGCCCCTGAGGCCGCTGGTGGCGTAGCCGATGGTCGGGACCAGCAGGAAACTGGCTACGATCAGGAACGCCAGCGCCAGGGGGAGGGCCTGGCCTTGCTGGCTGCTGAAAGTCGTTTTCGCTTTTTGCCACATGCTAGTAGAATCCCAGTTTCCAGAGGTTCGGGCGGTGGGCTATCTTGAACTCCCTCGTCTCACTCTGGTCAGGAAGATAGCCGGTCAGTTTCACCGACAGCTCCGGGACGGCGTCGCGGACCACTCTGCTCGTGTTATCAGTGTCTGCGGGTTCGTAATAGATGTTTTCTGCTATCAGGGTCTCTTCACTGGCGCCGGCGCTATTGGTGTAGAGCCGCTTCAGTTTCCCGACCCCGCCGGAGGAATCGGTCAGCGTGTAGACCACCGTATGGTACACGGACGGGGCGCCGTCATAGCCGTAGACCATCCAACTGAGCATCAGGAAATCCGGATAGGTCAGACCACTGATGGTGACAACCTCGGCCATTTCCACGTCGCGGCTGATCCAGTAGCCGGCATTCTGGACCTGGCGGACTACCGTCATGCGGTCCTTCGCCACGGGTGAGTACTTGATCACCTGGATGGTCGAAATGGTGGCGGCCACAGCCATGAGGGCTACCAGGGCGATGGCCACCTGCAACTCGATGATGGTAAAGCCTCGCTCGCTTTTCCAGGGGAAACGGTGAATTCGCCTACCGATGAGCCTTTCGGACAAACCGGGACGCTCAACCCGCCCGGCGTCTTGTTCGCGGGATCTTTGCTGGTTCACCGGTTGGCCTTGTATCCCCGCAATATCACAACGTCCTGGCCGTCTCTGGTCACGGTTACCGTGATTTCCTGAATGCCGTTGGCGGAGATATCGACGGGCGCCGCCCCGATAGCGGCGCCGTAGCCAATGAAGTCGTCCCCCACGGGTAGCGGCGCCGCGGCATAGCTGACAGCGCCGTCAACGTAGGGCGCCTGCTTTACCTGTTCCATTTGACTCTGGGCCAGGCTGCCGGCAATCGCCTGGGCCGCGGCCAGGGCTGACGCCTTCTGAGCGCTGTTCAGCCCGCCAACGACGGCGACGGCGGCGATGCCCAGGATACCCAGCGCCACCACGGTTTCGATGAGGGCCATGCCGGATTCAATGCGTCTCCCCCTTTGAAAAAGGGGGATAAAGGGGGATTGCCCTGACCAGGACTGCAGGGGTCCCGACCCATCGGGACCAGCCGGCGGGCGAACACCGGGGTTCGCCCCTGCGGAGGTCACACCGTGCTCGTTCGTTTTCATCCTTGAACTTATTTCAGTACCCGCCCGTAGATCGAAAACATGGCTGATACCATGGACAGGGTAATGAATCCCACTCCCAGCCCGATGAACACGGTCATCGCCGGCTGGATAAGACTGATCATGGTCTTCGTCTTATCGTCAACCTCTGCCTCATAAGTCTGGGCCACCGCGACCAGCGTTGTGTCCAGCGTCCCCGTTTCTTCGCCAACCCGGACCATTTGCACGAACATGGGCAGGAAGACGCTGTGTTTGGCCATGGGGCGGGACAGGCCCTCGCCTCGTATCATATCCTCCTGGACATCGGCCAGGGCCTTACCGATAACCCTGTTACTACAACCGGCGATGAGTTGCGACATGATTTCCGTCATGGGCAATCCGGCCCGAAACAGCAAAGTAATGCTTCGCCCGCAGCGCGCCAGTTCCCTGAGGAGAGTGATTCGTCCCATCATCGGCACCCGCAGGAGCAGCTTATCCAGTTGATACGCGCCGCTTTCAGTCCTCGAGTAAACGTAGAACGCGCCCGCCCCCGCGGCCAGCGCCAGGAGCAGAGACAGCCCGTATTGGCGGGACTTGTCGGATATGGTCATGAGAATCCTGGAGGTAAGGGGCATTTCGGCGCCAATCGAGGAGTACAGCTTGCTAAAAGCGGGAAGGACAAAGGTCACAATGACCGCCATGGCCAGGATGGCCACAATCGCTGTTATGACAGGGTACATAAGGGCGCCCTTGACGCCCCTGGCGGCAGCCAGCTCTTTTTCCATGTAATCCGCCATCTGCCTCAGTACCACCTCCAGGTTGCCGGTTTGCTCGCCTACTTGCAGGGTGCGGCAATAGACGGGGGAGAACACCTCCGGGTGTTTGCGGAAAGCAGCGGAAAGCGGGTTGCCGTTTCGAAGCTCCTCAATGACTTCCCCAAGGACAATGGCCAGGGTCCTATTGGTGGACTGGCTCTGCAGGAGCTGCAAGCCGGTGACTATGTCGACCCCCGCTTCCAGGAGCACCGCCAGTTGCCGGTACAGGAGTATCATCTCCATGGGCCTCACCCGGAAAACGTTTTTCAGCACCGCGCTGGCGCTGCTGCGCTGGTCGAGGGGCTTCAGTTCGATCAACTGGTAACCGGAGCAGCCCAGCACCTCCCGGGCGACGCTCTCTTCCGAGGCCGAAATAGTTCCCCGGGCTGTCTGCCCTCTCTTGTTTTGGGCCGCATACTGGTATACCATGGATGAAGTGAAATCCTCACCCGGACGATCCGGAACCAAAAGAAATCAAATATCAAAAATGAAAATGAAAAATGACAAATCAAAATGCAAGAATGGAGGGAGAGCACGGAGGAATTTGCTCCGAAAATAGGCTGTCACCCTGAGCCGAAGCCCTGAGCGAAGCGAAGGGGCAGTCGAAGGGTCTTTCGTCCCGTGCCCCTGCCCCGAAAGATTCTTCGACTACGCTCACTGCGCTCGCTTCGCTCAGAATGACATTTTCTGAGCAATGCTCAAAACTCGAATGTGTCCGAACAAGACCGGCGTTGCTGTGGAAAGGTGGAAGGGAACTATCTGCTCTTGCCTCTCACTTCTCGCTTCTCGTCTCTACTCCACCGTATACGCGTTTCGCAATATCTCGGATGGCGTGGTAAGGCCGGCCTTGACCTTGAGCATGCCGTCCCTGGCCAGGGTAACCATGCCGTCCTTGATTGCCCGGGCCCTCAAATCGGGGGCCGAAGCCCCGGCCAGGAGCATGGCGCGCAATTCATCATTCAACTGCAGAATCTCGAAAAGACCGGTGCGTCCGCGGTAGCCCGTCTGGACGCAGGACTTGCAGCCGGCTCCATAGAGGAACTCGTCCCGGTCCTCCCCGATCTCCCGGCTGTAGGCCAGCTTCTCCACAAAGGGGACCCTAACCGGGCGGGCGCATTCCGAACAGACGCGGCGGACCATTCGTTGCGCCACCACGCCTATCAGGGTGGAAGATACCAGCAGAGGCTCCACCCCCAGGTCCAGAAGACGGAAGATGACCCCTACGGCGTCGTTGGCATGAATGGAGGAAAGCATCAGGTGGCCGGTGAGGGCAGCCTGAACGGCAATGCTGGAAGTCTCGGCGTCGCGTATTTCGCCGACGAGGATAATATCGGGGTCAAGGCGAAGTATCGAACGCAGCCCGCTGGGAAAAGTGATCCCGGCCTTCGGGTTCACCTGGATCTGGTTGATATTCCTGGAGTGGTATTCCACCGGGTCTTCGATGGTAATGATATTCCTCTCGGTATGGTCCAGGCAGTTGAGCGAAGCGTAAAGAGTAGTAGTCTTGCCGGCCCCGGTGGGACCGCTAACGAGAATCATGCCGTAGGGGCAGGACAACATCTTCTCGTATTTCTCCAGGCTCTCGGGGAGAAAACCGAGTTGGGTGAGACTGAGGGCGCCCCCGGACTTCTCGAGAAGCCTTAACACCGCCATTTCCCCAAAAACGGTCGGGGCAACTCCGACCCGGATGTCTATTACTTTCCCATTGGTTTCCAGCGAGAACCGTCCGTCCTGGGCGCGGTGGTGGTCGGCGATATTCATGTTGGACAGTATCTTTATGCGAGAGATGAGAGGAGTAGCGGCCACAGCCGGAAGGGAAAGAGCGTTGCGCAAGGTCCCGTCAATCCGGAAGCGTACCCGGAGACCGTCATCTTGCGGCTCGACGTGAATATCCGAGGCCCGCGCCTTGGCCGCTTCATCAATCATCAATCTCAGCGCCCGGACGACCGGGGCGTTGTGGGAGGCGTCAGGTTTTTGTTCATCCACCAAACCCGGCAAGGCGATGTTGGAGATCTGTTTTTCGATCTCATCGTAGGCTTTGTAATTGAAGTCTATGGCTTCCTGGATTTCCTCCCGGCTGGCCATTTCAGGCTCGATGCGCATCTGGCTTTGAGCCGCCAGGGCTTCCAGCGCGAAGAAATCCGCCGGGTTGACCAGGGCCACACGCAGGGTGCTGCCGGCCACCTCCAGCGGGACCGCCATGTATTTCCGCGCCATCGCCTCCGGAATCAACTGCAACGCTGCGGGTTGGGGCATGGAGCGCCGCAGCTTGATGCGTGGTCTGTCTAGAGGGACGTTTATCATTTGGCTTTCAATCCTCTTTGGCGAAGCGACAGCCGGAGCGCCGCGGTGACGGGTATGGTGTAAGACATGACTTCCTCGTTCCCATCTTATATAAATGCACCTGTGCCATCAATAGTACTTTGGTCAACAGCCAGCAACGTGTCAAAGGGTACTTTAGTCCGTCGGCTGCGGGGCGCAAACTGGATGAGGGGTCACGGACTCAGCACCAACCTGATGCTATCCCCCTTGTCAGAGGTGCTCGCCACCAGGGGCATTTTGTTGAGGACTTTGACCAGGGGCAGCGGTTCCCTGATTTCAAAGATAACCTTCGCCCCTTCCTCATCTGAACCATAGTCCCCTGCCCGCTTGATGCCGGGGACCTGAAGGATGGCATGGATCAGTTCCTTGATTTGCGCTGAGTTGTATGGTGGTATGACCCTCAACTCCATCCCTCCTTTGAATAGCTGGCCGCCGCTTCCGTTTGTCCTGGTGGCGGTAATATCCACTATCGTTCCGGCCTTGCCGCCGGTCGCGTCTTCGGTACCGTCTGTTTCCCACCCGGTATGGAGGCGGGCGGGGTTGCCTTTGGGCCCGGCGTCAGCCGCCAGCGCCTCCGCCAGCTTGCGGCCCGACTCAGCAATGTTCTTGCGCGTTTCTTCCAGCTCGCCGTGTACTTCCTTCTTGAACTTGTTAAAGATGGACTCGGCTCTGAGGACGCTTTCGTTCAACACGCTGTCGATTTCCTGGACGCGCTCCGCAACGGCGGCAGCGTTCTTTTCCATTTCCGCCCTGTATTCAGCAATTATTCGGGCGGACTGCTGGTATGCCTCTTGTTTCGCCTCTTCTGCGGCCTTGCTCCTGGCCCGCCCGGCTTCCTGTTTGGCGGCGGCGATCAGCTCGTTTGCGTCCTTCTCCGATTGCTGCCTGGCATAGTTCTCTATCCCGCTCGCTTCTTCCCTGGCCCGCTTGATAATGCTCTCCACTTCCTTCCTGGTGCGTTCTCTGGCCTCCTTCTTGATCCTCGCCTCTGCGTCCTTGAGGGTCTGCTCAGCTTTGAACTTGGCGTCCCCGACGAGCCGGGCGGCTTCCTTATGAGCCTTTTGCTCTATCTCCGCTGCAGTCTGCTGGGCCTTGTGCTGGCTGTCGGCGATTATCTTCTCCGCCTTTTCCGAAGCGCCTGCAATGATCTGGTTTGATTCTTCCTCCGCGTGCAGTCTTTGCCGCTCGGTCTCTTTCTGTATGAGCTGCTCCAGCCTCAGCTTGTATTCATCTATGACCCGGACGAGTTCATCGGATTCCTTTTTTTCCGGAGATTTCTGTACGCTGAGCACCTTTTCCCCCTTAGAAAGGTTTGTTTTCAAGGCTATTCCGGTTTTCGGGCGCTGCTGCGCATTCCCCACCGTACCCATGTTATTGCATCCGTAGCCGCAAGGGAATACGTGGTTGGTACGGCTCCGCCGGTTACTTTTGGACGCGACCGGGCAACTCAATATGTAGCGTGGGTTAAGCATCCCGATGCAATCGGGGCTTCCCCGCCGCCCCGCTGTGCTTAACCCACCCTGCGCGGCCACCGTCAAGTGCACACGCCTCGTGAAATGGAATTGTCCCCCAGCTTTGGCGCGCAAAGACGCGCGGCAGGGGGAAAGGAAACTCCATCCTCTGCATTCCACCCACTTCTGCGCTCCACCCGCCCCGCAGACAGAGGAAAGCGTTATGTCTTTTCGGCCATCAAGCGGACCACGCCGGCGAAGAGCTGGACAAGGTCAGGATCGAATTGAGAACCACTGAACTGCTTTAGCTGTTCTATCGCCTGGTCAGAGGTTACCGCCGACCGGTACGGGCGGAACGAGGTCATGCTGGCGTAGGCATCGGCTATGGCCAGGATGCGGGCTTCCAGGGGGATCGATTTCCCCTTGAGGCCCGCGGGATAGCCCGCTCCGTTGTACCACTCGTGGTTGTGCAGGATTATGGGCAAGCAAGGCGCCAGGCTGGGCACCGGCCCAACGATATCGGCGGCAAGCTGGCTGTGCCTCTTTATGATCTCCCATTCCTCCGGGGTCAACCTGTCGTCCTTACAGAGGAGGTTGTCGGGTATGCCGATCTTGCCAATATCATGAAGCAACGCCGCGGTCTCTATGATAGCTACTTTCTCTGCGGGCAGGCCTGCTTCCCTGGCCAGAGCCGTGGCGTAGGCAGCTACCACCCGGGAATGCTGCTCCGTGTAATGGTCTTTGGCATCCACTGCCGACACCAGGGCCCGGGCCGAGCTCAAGGCGGCCTGGTTTCCAACTTGCATTGCGTTATCATGGTGGCGGTCCCCGTGTATTTCGGAGAAAAGGGAAATCCGGTTGCCACCCGAGCGCTTGCTGTGGTACAGGGCTTCATCGGTGGCCCAGGCGATTTCGTTGGCCGTAGCGCCGTCATTAGGCCAGGTGGCCACTCCCAGGCTCAAAGTCAGACCCGTCCCCTGCGCCGGCATCCTGGTAGGCAGACCCGCCTGCAGCCTCCGGCATACCGCCAGGGCCTCACCGGCCGAGGTCTCGGGTAACAACAGAGCAAACTCGTCTCCGCCGTAGCGGAAAACCAGGTCAACGCTCCTCAAAGATTCCCTGGCGGCCTGGGCAACTTGACGGAGGATATCGTCTCCCACCCGGTGGCCGTAGGTATCATTGTAGTTCTTGAAATCGTCCAGATCGCAGAAGACCAGGGAGAAACCGCCGCCGTACCGGGAGTGGCGGCTTATCTCCTCGGCCAGCCGGGCGTCAAAATACCTCCGGTTGTAGACTTCGGTCATCATGTCCGTAATCGCCAGTTGTTCCATGCGGGCATGGAGCTCGGCGTTTTCGAGGGCCGTGGCAATGCCCTGACCAAGAATGCCGATGAGGTCCAGGTCGCTCATGTCGTAGGCGCCGGGGGGGGCCTTCCTGGTAAGGGCCAGGATTCCCACCAGATTGCCTCGATTGATGAGGGGGGCGAGAACTTCGATGTCCGCCCCGTCGACAACTTCAGCCTCCTCCGCCCGCATCTCGGACAGCCCGGGCAGCGCGTCCAGGCTCTTCCTGAAGAGGGGCTTGCCCTCCCGCAGCAGCCAGCTTGCTACGGGGCTGTCCCGTCTCAGCCTCAACAACGCGGCCGCACCATATTCGCCATCGCTGACAACCACGGGGGCGGCATAGTCGGCGTTAAGGGCGCCCGGCGTGAGCAGGTAAGCCTTCTTCGCCCCCACTGCCCCCGCGGCCAGTTTCGTAATCTCGCCGCGAAGCTCTTCAATCTTGATAACATTTCCGGCCTTGTTGCTAAACTCGAGGAGCATTCGCCGGTAGTCATGCGTCCGGGGATAAAGCAACCTGTCCACTCTCCGGTTGAGCACATTTCTGACGGGGTAAGACAGTATTGCCAGAACTATAGCTGTCCCCGCAGTGGCCGCCGCGGTGGGGAGGTTCAACTCAAAACCGAACCAGCGCTGGAGCGAGTAGAGAACGACCAGGTAGACCGCCATCAGCACGGCGGTCGACCCCAGGTATTCCAGTCCCTTCCCCGCCACGAGTTTGAAGTCCACCATCCGGTCTTTGAGCATCGCATAGGCCAGAATTTCAGCCATCACGAGATTGCCGAAATGTACCGTGGGAAATCGCTGGCCGAGGTGGGGCACATTGCTCAAGGCGGCAATGCTCAAAGTAGCGACCCCGGCAATGAGATATATCGTTCGGTTACGGGCAGCCGGGCTTTCGGCAACCTTCAGCCGCCGCACCAGGTAGTAGACGTCTCTCACCGCAATGGCCAGGAAGGGGACGCCGATAAACACCATGAGGTGCGCCGGATTGTATGGCGAATAGCCGGCCGTGTCAGGGCCGGTCCCGGTCGTCAGGTAGCCCAACGCCGCGCCTGTAGCGGTGGCCAGAACGGACAAATAGGGCACGACCAGCCAGGGCGCTTTCGGGCGCCCATCGTGGAATGTTTCGAGGAGGTGACACAGGGGGACCAGCATCAGCACGAAGGCGATGAGGGTGATTTTGGCCAGGAAGACGCCGTTGTCGGCAAATGGGATGGTGCGTAACAGGATGTCGCTCAGGCTCCAGACGATGCCCGTGGCCAGGAACAGGGCAAAATACCCATTCCGCCTCGGCCAGTGTCGCTGAAACAGGAGCGCTATCAGCAGGAAGATGTAGATGGCCGCTGCCACCATTGGTACGACGGGATACAAATTCATGTACTGAAGATTATCAACTTGCCGCCACCGATATGTCAAGGCGCGCGGCGGTTGGTCCCCACCTGCGCTGTAGTCTGAGCGGGAGGCATTACTAAAGAACCAGGACTGTTGCGTGGCGGCGTCAGTCCAGCAACTGCCGCATCTGTTGGGCATTGACCACGGCATTGTCCCGGTAGCAGTTATTGAAAAGCGCGTGCAACTGCCGCGTTTTCTCCGCCAGCTCTTTGATCTTAGGCGCCCATTCTCTCAACTCGTCCTGCTCGTAGAGGTAGTTGAACCTGTCGGCGGCGGATGCGCCCGCCTTTTCCCAGGTCTCCCGGTTCCTTCCGTGGAACCTGACCACGCCGATGTCCGAAGTGGCTTCAACCACCGGCGGCACGCTGGACTTGAAGCCCTGCGGCTCGTCAACACAGACGTACGGGAGGTCGCGTTCCCGAAGAAATCCCAGAGTCCGCTGCACGTTCTTCTCATTCAGCCAGGAGCCATGCCGGAATTCGACCGCAATCCTGTACTGCGAGAGCTTCTCCTGGCAAGAGGCGATGTAGTCCCGCTGCTCCTGGCCCGGAAAGAACCAGGCCGGGAACTGGAAGAGCACCACCCCAAGCTTTCCGGCGCTGTCCAGCGGCAGCAGGGCCTGGGCAAAGCGCCGCCACAGTTCGGCCAGCAGTTCAGCAGGGATATCCCGGTAGTAGAGGCTCTTCCTTCCGGCGATCTCAGGAGGCAGGGCTTCCCGGATATCTTTCGGCAGCGCCTGAAGCTGGGTCGGGTGGTGTGTGAAGAGCCGGAAAGCCTTAATATCGAAAATGAATCCCTCGCCGGTCCGGGTAGCCCACAGCGTGGCGGTCTGCTCCGAGGGCAGGGCGTAGTAGGTGGAGTCCACTTCCACGATCGGAAACCGGGAAGCGTAGA
The DNA here is from genome assembly GCA_016210565.1 of Chloroflexota bacterium. GTDB lineage: Bacteria > Chloroflexota > Dehalococcoidia > JACQUA01 > JACQUA01 > JACQUA01. The sequence goes on along the minus strand of JACQUA010000400.1, from coordinate 6,235 downwards.
ACCGCAGGCGCGCCTCGGCGGAACGCGCCCAGGGCGGGTAGAACCGGCCGCTTTCGATGAGCGTCGGCTCGGTCCAGGCGGTGATGCCCACCAGAATGTCGCCCATATCTTGGTCCGTTCAGGATAAAGTCTTGCGCCAAATGGAAGAATCAAAAATCAAAGTGCAAAACTCAAAATGACAACTCAAAATGGAAAATGACGGAGTGGCCATTGTCAGGCCATGTGATCGTTGAGCGTGAACGGTGCTACGCCATTCTTGCATTTTGAGTTGTCATTTTTCTTTTTCGTTTTTGATATTTGATTTTGGTTCGGTCTTGTCCGGCTCAGGACCCTATTTGGTGAGCCTCATTTTCACATTGTACCTGAGGCTCAGGAGCACGCCGACGATGACAAAGAACACGGCCGGCACGGCCACAATCCACTGGTTGGGGGGGGGCTAGCACCAGTTCCCTCAGCAGATAGGCCCCCGCGGCGGTCAGCGCCGGAAGCGCCAGAAGGGCGTAGAGGACAAAAAGGAGCGTCCTCGAGAGGAAGTTCGATTTCTTCAACCTCCGGAGGGGGAGGCGGCCCATTATGAGATCGCTGGCGAACAGCATCAGGACCGACGAAAGAAGGAGGGATATCTCAGGGATTCTGCCGGTCAGGTAACGCGAGGCGGCATCGAGCAACAATGAAAACGTCATTGCGAGCGAAGACGGGCGCAAGCGGGTGGCGCACCGCGAAGGACGGAAATGCACAATCCGCAGGGGCGCGGTCTCCGCGCCCGCCCCGGCGAGGGAACCTCGCCGCTGGGCCTGGCATCATTGCTACGGAAATGTCACCCTGAGCCGGAGCCCTGAGCGACGCGAAGGGGCAGTCGAAGGGTCTTTGCTCTCCCCGCCCGGGAAAGATTCTTCGACTACGCTCGCTGCGCTCGCTTCGCTCAGAGTGACAGATGGCGCAGCCAGTTTCATCCTTCATGGTGCGCCACAAGTGCATGGGTGATTGAATGGCAACCTCTCCTCGCCGACCATCCATGCTTGGTCGCCGGGTCACCATCAAGGATGAAAACACCGTCTCACAGGCACGGCGGCCTGCGGTGCCGGGTGTCCCTATTTGACCAGGGGTCCGAATATTTCTCTGGCAACGTCCAGCATTTGGGCCTTTAACAGGATGCCGTCCTCATCTTCGATGATGACCGTGTCCCCCGGCAACGGGACCGAGTCCTCAAAGCCCGCGGTGGAGACATCCGTCCTGGCGCTGGGGCGCAGGTACCCCCTGCTGAACACAGCCTGGCCTTCTTTGGTCAGCACCCAGTTGATGAACACTTTGGCGGCGTTGGGGTGGGGCAACTGGCCGGCCGGCATGGCGAGCGCTCCGGCGCCGGCGGTAGCCGACCCCCCTTCTTTCAGCCGCAGCTTGGCCACCGGCGCTCCCAGCTTCTGAAACTCCATCAGGGTAGGCGCATGGACTCCCGCGACGATGGCATACTTCTCCTTGGCCAGCCACTCTATCTGGAGGCGGTAGTCTCTGACCAGGGCTGGCTCCTGCTTCACGAACTGCCGCAGGTAGTCCTTGCCTTTGTCCGGGCCCAGCAGTCCGGCCACGGTGAAGACCCAGGCGTTGCCCGGTCCGGTGATGGTCGGGTCCTGCAACAGGATCTTGCCCTTCCACTTCGGCTCCAGGAGGTCGTAGAAGGATTTTATCTCGCCGTCCTTCACGAGAAGGGTGTTGCGCGCCACGTAGGAGCCGAAATCGGCGCTCATCCCGATCAAGAGCTTCTCCTTGTCCAGGAAGAGTTTGCCCCCGGTCCAGACCTTGAGGTCTGTGGCCTCGGGCAAGACCAGCATGGGTTCGATGGGGGCCAGGATGCCTTCCGGCTTCATCTGGCTGAGAGCGGTGGGACCGCCGGACCCGATAACATCCGCCAGGTACAGACCGGCCCGCCGCTCCCGGGTGAGTTTCGGGACCAACTGTGTGCTGGTGCCGGCCGACACGAATTCAATGTCAATTCCGTACTTGTCCTTGAAAGCCTTGCCCAGCTCCACCCTGGCCTGGGGCCCCCACTGTTCGTAGATAGTTACTGTGGCTTCCCGCTTCGCCGCCTCTACCAGGGACTCCCAGCCCCCCTTAGGCTTGACCTGCTGGACCGGCGCCGCCGGTGCGGCCGGGGCCGGCTGCGGCGCTGCGCCCTGGACGCAGCCGCCAAAGACAACCAGCGACACGATGACTGCTGACATCAAGATCACTCTCACGTTGGACCTCCAAGACCCGGACAAAGCCGGAACTAAAATCCGAAGCGCTGAATCAATGTCACCCTGAGCCGGAGTCCTGAGCGAAGCGAAGGAGCAGGCGAAGGGTCTTTCGCATAGTGCGCCACCCCGAAAGAACTTGTCCTGAGCAGCCGAAGGATTCTTCGACTACGCTCGTCCCGACTCCATCGGGACTCGCTTCGCTCAGAATGACAGACGGCGCAGCCATTTTCCCCGTTCATGGCGCGCCCCCGGGCGCATCGTTGATTGCTACGAAATCGTGCGCGCTGCAAGCGGGCATGGGCGATTGCCCAGAAAATGTCATTACGAGCGAAGCGAAGCAATCCCCTGGTTGGGTGGTCGTCCGGTCCGCCTTGCGGACTCTCGCATAGCGGAGGAGATTGCTTCGTCATCCCCGATTTCATCGGGATTCCTCGCAATGACGGTCCATTGTCATCCTTCACGGGGCGCCATACGCGCATGGGTGATTGCTCTGAAAATCGGCTGTCACCCTGAGCGAAGTCGAAGGGTCTTTCGTCCCGCGCCCCGCCCCGAAGGGTTCTTCGACTACGCTCGCTGCGCTCGCTTCGCTCAGAATGACATTTTCATCCTTCATGGTGCGCCATCGGCGCATGGGTGATTGTTTAGTATTTGGAGACATTGCTGTCCAAAACGCCAGCGTTAGTTGGGATTCAGGTATCTCCGGTCTTGAAAAACATCAAAATGCTAGCGGAGCGAGTTCAGCTCGCTAAAATGCCGCCGCAGCCCAGAACCTATTCTGGACAAGAGTGATTTGGAGATTCAGATTTCGGATTCTTCCTTCTTGATGCCCGAATTATATCACAACACGTCAAACCCCACCGGCAGCGCAGGGTTTGTAGCTGCGTCTTGCATGTTTTGCCTTCGGTGGATATAATCAACCAACGTAAAGCAATTCACCTTATTCGCCTGGATTCCCTTATGAAAGTCAATATTGATAAACCTGTGGTCTGCATCGTTGGCCTGGGGTATATCGGGTGGCCCCTGGCTGAGGCCTTTGCCCGCAGTCTCAAGGTCATCGGCTTCGATATCGACCGCCGGAAGATAAGGAAGCTGAAAGAGGCCAACAAGAATACCAACCTCACGTTCACCGACAACGCAGCGAAGATAGGCCGCGCCAGGTTTATCATCATCTGCGTCCCCACTCCCATCACCGCCTCCAGGCAACCGGACCTCTCTTACATTGAAGGCGCCGCCGGGCTGGTGGGAAAGAACATGAAGAAAGGTTCCGTGGTGATTCTGGAATCCACCGTTTTCCCCGGCCTGACCGAAGAAATAGTCAAGCCCCTGCTGGAAAGGGAATCGGGTCTCAAATGCGGCCGGGACTTCAAGATTGCCTACTCTCCGGAGCGGATAAACCCGGGGGACACGGTCAACACCCTGGAAAAGATCACCAAGGTGGTCAGCGGGATGGATGCGGAGACCACTAAGGCAGTCGCCGGACTGTACCGCAAGGTCACGCCCAATGTTTTCGAAGCCGCCGACATCAGGACCGCCGAGGCCGCCAAGCTGATCGAGAACGTTCAGCGGGACGTTAACATCGCCTTCATGAACGAGCTTTCGATCATCTTCGGCAGGATGGGCCTGGACACCAGGGAGGTCCTCCGGGCGGCGGCCACCAAGTGGAACTTCAACCGGTACTCCCCGGGGCTGGTGGGCGGGCACTGCATTCCCATCGTCCCGTATTACCTGGTGCATAAAGCCCAGGAGCTCGGCTACCGTCCGGAGCTGGTGCTGGCGGCGCGGGCCATAAACGACGACATGCCCCGGCACGTGGCCGAGATGGCCGTCAAGGCCCTGAACCGGGCCGGAAAGGTGATCAAGGGCTCCCGGGTGCTCATCCTCGGCCTGACCTATAAAGAGGATGTCCCGGACACCAGGGAAAGCGCCCTGACCGAGACGATCAAGGAACTCAAGGAATACGAAGTCGACCTCTCGGCGTTTGACCCTCTGCTCGATAAACAGACGACGGAGACAGCGTTCGGGGTGAGAGCCTTTGAGACCTTTGAGGAAGCCGGCAAACACAAGTTTGACTGTCTGATCCTGGCCGTGGCCCATTCGGCTTTCCGCCGGTTGGCCCTGGGCGATTTGAAGCAGCTGATGACTGATCGGCCCATTCTAATAGATGTGAAAGGGATGTTTGATCCTCAACAGGCAAGGGCGGCCGGGATTGAGTACAAGGCTCTGTAGGTACCCCGAAAGCTATTGCCAGTGTCTGAATCCAGACGGCAAAGCTGTTCGCTTGACGTTGTAAGATGTTGAGTAGTATCATTGCTATCGTCAATTATCCCTCAACCGGAGGAAACCAATGGATAGAAGAGGAACAACGGAAAAGATATCGGTAACTCTTCCCAGGGAATTGGTGGGGGAGATCCGGTCTGTTGTAGCTCAGGGAGAGGTGAGCTCATTTTTCACCGAAGCGCTTGAGCACTATCTTGCCTATCGCAAGCAGCAGGTAGCCCTGGAGAAAGGGTTCGGCGCGTGGAAAGATGAAAGCCATCCTGGTCTGAACACTCCTCAGGATTCCGTCGAATACGTCCACCATATGAGGGAAAAGGATAATAAACGTATGGAACGCCTCGGCGGTGTCCTTGCAGAGTAGCCGGGCAAAGGGCATCTCGTGCATTCTGGATACGGACGTCGTCATTGATTTCCTGAGGCGGCGCGAGTACGCCCGCCAACTGCTTGAAAAATGGGCCGGGGAAGGGCTATTGGCGATAAGTACCCTCACTCAACTCGAAGTATACCGGGGAATGAAAAGTGGTGAAGAGAAAGCGACCAACTTCTTCCTTGACGGCTTGATCTCGGTCGTTGTTGACGTCCCCGTAGCCCGGCGGGCGGGTGCCTTGCTCGGACAGCTTCGCTCAAGAGGTGTGACCGTAAGCACAGGCGATGCTATTATAGCTGCGACATCGCTGCAGGTTAATGCCCCTCTGGTAACTAACAACGTGCGGCATTATCCGTTCACGGCTGTGAAAGTGGTCCAGGGCCTCGAGACATAGGGACCTCTTATCGCCTCCGCTGTGCACCACCGCTGGTGTTGACCTTGCGAAGTAACTGCGCAACGTGTCTTAAACGAGAAAGAGTGCTTTGATAACCGGCATGGCTGGCCAGGATGGCTCCTACCTTCAAGGCGTCGGCGGCCCATTCGGCTTTCCGCCGGTTGGCCCTGGGCGATTTGAAGCAACTGACGACTGATGGGCCCATTCTAATAGATTGAAAGGGATGTTCGATCCCCAACAGGCGAGGGCGGCCGGGATTGAGTACAGGACGCTGTAGGGATGTTGGCGCGGCGCCCAACATGTGGTATAATGCGTTAAAATCATGGTAAACACATCAGGTTAATTCGAAAGCATCCCGAGGCACACTGGCAAGACACAACACCCCTGGGCTGGTGAAGGGTAAGTAGCGGCGGCCAAGGCAACACGGTCCCCCAAAACAATCATGAGCATTCCCAGCGCAAATCCCTGTTCGCCTGTCATTCCTGTGTCTGGCGATTGCTGCCCTGGCGCGGGACCGTCATTCCCGCGCAGCCTGTCCTCGCGCAGGCGGGGAGCGGGAATCCATGTTTGGCCGGCCAGGCGCCACCGGCGGTGAAAATACCGGCTCTCACAGGCACGGTGGCCTGTGGTACCGGCGGCGCGTCGAAATTGACTTTGTTATATACGCACAGATAAAATATCGCTACAGAGCCGCGACCTTGCACCAAACCGCACGGAGGCAAAAATCCCCTGCTCCGTCAACAGAAACACCATTGGATCCAGGAGGCCAAATGAAAATCGGATATATCGGGCTGGGTGAACTGGAGAAACTTGCTCTGAAAATGTCACCCTGAGCGCAGTCGAAGGGTCTTTCGTCCGGCACCCCACCTCGAAAGATTCTTCGACTACGCTCGCTACGCTCGCTTCGCTCAGAATGACATTTTCATCGTTCATTGTCCCGACTCGTCGGGATGGCCGATTGTT
>JACQUA010000392.1 GCA_016210565.1 Chloroflexota bacterium | reverse complement strand
CACCCGGGAGAGATTCTTCGACTACGCTCGCTGCGCTCGCTTCGCTCAGAATGACAGCGCACGCCGTTTTCATCCTTCGTGGTGCGCCATCGGCGCATGATAGATTGAATCTGCAATCCTTCCTGGTGGGTTCGCGCAACCACCCCCTTCAGCGTTATCCCGTTTGCGCTTAACCCACCCTACGCCTGAGAATCTAACATAGAGGAGGAAATCGCCGCCGGAGAGGAGTCGAAACACTACGATGATTAAGCTTTGCCGTTCAGCCTTGCTATTCTCGGTGGGGTTGGCCGTCCTCGGAGCAACTGTCGCGTCCGCCTGCACCGCCGCCGGCACCCCGGTGGAGGCCACCAGGGTACCCAGCGCCCCGGCCGCGGCGCCGGTCAATGCCTGGGATGAGCTCGTCAGGGCCGCGCAGCAGGAAGGCACTCTCAATATCTACGGGTCGGAAATAGCGCCCGCGGTGGCGCCCATAAGAGAAGCCTTCAGGCAAAAATTCGGCATCACCATAGAAGCTGTTTTTGGCCGGCCGCCCGAGGTGCTGGCCAAGATAACCGCCGAAAGACGGGCAGGCCTGTACCTGGCTGATGTGGGGCACCTGGGAGAGACAACCCAGATCAAGGACGTGAAACCCCTGGGCGTGACTGTTCCTCTGAGCGGGTTACTGGTCTCGCCCGAGGTAACCAACCCGGAACGGTGGATGAGGGGCCGGTTGCCCTTCGTCGACGAGGACAATCATGTGCTGGTGTTCATGGCCATGGCGACGCCGGGCATCATGGTAAATACAGATGTGGTCAAGGAAAGCGATATCGCTTCTTTCCTGGACATAGTGAAGCCGCAATGGAAGGGGAAGATAGTCCTTTCCGACCCGAGGGTGTCGGGCCCGGCGCCGAACCAGATGGCCAACATGGTCAGGGTATACGGCAGGGAACGGGCCATTGAGCTTTTCAAACAGCTCGCCGCCCTGGATCCCATGATTACCAGAGACGTCCGTCTGCTGACGGAATGGGTCGCCCGGGGGAAATACCCGGTGAGCTACGGCGCCAGTCCGACCGCATATGGCGAATTTAAGAACGCGGGAGCGCCGATCCGGTTCGCCGCGGTGAAGGAACCGACGTATTTCACCGGAGGTCCGGGGAACATATCGGTCTTCAGTAACAATCCTCACCCCAAAGCGACCCAGCTATATATCAACTGGATACTCGGCAAGGAAGGATCGACTATCTGGTCGAAGTCCACCGGGTATCCGTCAGGCCGCGCCGACGTGAGCAAAGAGGGCATGGACCCGTCTTTCGTCCCGCGGGGGGACGAGACCTTCCCTGATCTGGAGACTCTGGACCTGCGGCTGGAGATCAGGAACATCGCGGCGGAGATCTTCAGGGGCTCGTAAGCTTTAACCGGAGAGAAGCAGTGCCGTACAAGGGTCTCAGGGATTTTCTGGACAGAGTTGAGCGGGAAGGGGAACTCACGCGGGTCCAGTCAGAGGTAGACCTGGACTACGAACTGGGGGCCGTATGCAGCCGGGCGTACGACCTCGGGGGTGTGGACAACAGCAAAGTCCTGATTTTTGAAAGGCCCCGGGGGTACGGCACGCCCGTGGGCGTCAATGTTCTCGGCACCCGCAAGAGGTATTCGATGGCTATTGACACCACGCCCGACAAGTTCAACCAGCAGTGGGTGACGCGTACTCAAAACCCCGTCAAGCCGGTGGTGGTGGATTACGGGCCCTGCAAGGAGAATATCCATACCGGTGAAGATGTCGACCTGCGTGAGTTGCCGGTCCCGATCTGGAATGAAAAGGATGGCGGGCCTTACATCACCCTGGGTCATTACATCAGCAAGGACCCGGAAACGGGGCAGCGCAATGTGGCGATTTACCGGACTCAATACCACGATAGAAGGACCGTGGGTATTATGGCCACGATGAGGACGCACATCAATATGCAGTGGAGAAAGGCCCACGCCAGGGGGGAAAGCTTCCCTGTGGCCATCGCTATCGGGGTGGACCCCACCATCACGCTGGCTGCCCACGCTCCTTTCCCTTACGGCGTCGATGAGCTGGCCATGGCCGGAGGTCTCCGGGGTGGGCCGGTGGAGATGGTCCGCTGCGAGACCGTTCCCCTCGAGGCGCCGGCCACCGCGGAATGGGTACTGGAAGGTGAGGTCAGGCCCAATGTCCTCAGAAAGGAGGGGCCCTTCGGGGAGGCCTGTGGCTACTATGGCGATGGCGGCGATTTTGAATTCGTGGAGATAAAGGCAATTACCCACCGGAATAACCCGGTTCATCAGGCAGCCTATATTCGCAAGCCGCCGAGCGAAGTGCTGACGGTAAAACGTTGCTGGGAAGCCGAAGTGGTCAGGCAGTGTCCCCTGCCGGGCCTGGTGAAGCTCAGTTTGCCGGAAGGGGGTTGCTCCGGCGCCGTTGCCATTGCTTCGATCAAGAAGACGTTTGACGGGCAGGGAAAGATGATGGGCATGGGAATACTGGGTACGCAGGCGGGCCGGTGCGCCAAGATCGTCATCGTGGTTGACGAAGACATCGACCCGTTCAATCTGACCGATGTGCTGTGGGCCATGTCCACCAGGTTTCAGCCGGAACGCGACGTGGAAGTCATCAAAGACGTGGCCGGGTGGGGGCTGGACCCATCGATCCCGAAACGGGACCAGGAACTGGGGACCAATCTCGTGTCCAAGATGATTATCGATGCTACCAGGCCGGTAAAAGAGCCATTCCCCGAGGTTATCGCTCCCAAAAAAGATGTCATGGAAAGGGTAAAAAGGGAGTGGCAAAAGTACGGGATAACGTGACCGGGGGTACCGCAGGCCACCGTGCCTGCTACCCTGTACCGCAGGCCACCGTGCCTGCGAGCCATGGACCATGAACAAGGCAGACTATTGTGTTAACGGCGAGGGTTTGGTCGCCCCGGTTCGAACGGGGCCAATGCTCATTTACAAAATAGCCGGGCATCTCTAAGGGCAGGCTCACACAGGCAGGGTGGCCTGTGGTACCGGGTGGCGCCGGAGACCCGGAAACCTGTTGCGAAAGGGAAAGAAAACATGGAAATTGACGCATTCCTTGACCTGGTCAGGCGGCGCAGAAGCATTCGCCGCTTCAAGCCCGATCCGGTTCCGGAAGAATACATTGAGAAGATTCTGGAAGCGGGCCGGTGGGCCATGTCCGGCGCCAATGGACAGCCCTAGGAATTCGTGGTGGTGAAGGACAAGTCGCTCAGAGATAAGATAGTCCAGATACACAGGGAGACCAGGAGGCACGGGCGCGTCATAGAGGAGACCAGGGTGAAGGAGTTGAGACATCCCGGCTACGGCGACCCGGCCTCCGACGAACCGGCCGGTTTTAAGGACGCCCCGGTATTCATCGTGGTCTGCGCCGACCCGAGGACTTTACAGGCAACGGTGCTTGCTTCCAATTTCTACTTTGGCGAGGGCGCGCCCATGGCCACTTTCCTCAAGAATGTCGGCAATGCCACCATGTTGATCCACCTGGCTGCCGCTTCCCTGGGCCTGGGGTCCCAGTGGGTCAGCGTCAATAACACCTGGGAAGGCCCGGTCAAAGAACTACTCGGTATCCCGCGGGTGCTTGGTGTCCATACCATCGTGCCTATCGGCTACCCCGCTTACAAAGTCCCCCCGCCGTACCGGAGGAAACTCAACGAGATAGTCCATTATGACGGCTATGATAAGTCCAAGTTCAGGACCGATGAGCAGATAAGTGAATTCCTGGTCGGTTTGCGGCAGCGTACGACGCCGTCTTACCGGGTTTAGCAGCCGGTGCGCCATTGGCGCGGCATCAAAGATGGAAATGCCGTGCGCTGTCATTCTGAGCGAAGACGAGCGTCTCCGAGTCGGAGTCGAAGAACCTTTCCACCGGGGGGAGGTGGATGAAAGGCCCTTCGGCTGCCCCTTCGCTTCGCTCAGGGCTCCGGCTCAGGGTGACAGCCTGTTTTCTGAGGAAGAAAGAGGGAATAAGCCATGATCAAAGAGAGAATCCTCCCGGTGACTCTGGATGTGGACAATCCCACCGGCCCGGTGGAAATAACGGAACTCCACGCTCCCCGGCTGGATAGTCTGGCCGGCAAGACCGTTTGCGAGATCTCTAATGACAAATGGGAAATCGAAAGGGTCTTTGGCAGGGTCCGGGAGCTCCTGCGGCAGAGGTATCCCGGCATAAAGATCATTCCTTACACTGAGTTCCCCCAGGGAACGCACGAGATCCAGACGGATGAAATCGCCAGGCTGGTGCGGGAGAAAGGCGGGCAGGCGGCCATTGTGGGGAATGCGGCTTGAGGCGGCTGCTCCACGGGCGCCGGTCGGGCCGCCGCTATAATCGAAAGAACTGGCATCCCCACCACGGTCATTACGAGGAAAGGCTTTACCGGGGCGGTCAAAAACGCCTTTGCCGGGATGGGATTTCCCGCCGAGGCCCCCACCGTCCTTGAATTCCCCCTGGAGATGTTTCTCCCTGGAAGCGACCTCACTCCTCTGGACCGGAACATTGACAGGATCATCTACGCCCTGACTGAGTGGCAGCCGGCGGTCAGTAAGAAGGGCATAGTGGCGCCGCCCAGGGTGGTCGTCGAGGGCCACGACTACCAGGACGCCATTGCCAGGATGAACCACCTGTTCTTGAGACATCTCTGGGGAGATGGGCTTCCCTTGCTGCCGGCGACGCAGGCGCAGATCAATAACATATTGAGGGGTTCGGACCTGCCCCCCGACACGGTGATTGGCAAGATACTGCCCCGGGGCGGCATCGCCACGGTAAGGATGCTTGCGGTTTGCCTGGCCATGACCGGGGGCCGTCCCGAGTATCTGCCGGTGCTCATCGCGGCGGTGAAGGCCTTCGTCGCCCCGGCCTTGAGACATCAGTCGGTGCAGGCGACCACCTGTTCCATCTGCCCGGTGGTCATCGTTAACGGCCCTGTCGCCAGGCAAATCCGTCTCAACTCGGGATACGGGGCCCTCGGCCCCGACCCGGCGCACCCGTCCGGGGCCAGCATCGGGCGCGCCCTCAGACTGGTCCAACTGAACCTGGGCGGGGCTATCCCGGGGTCGGGGACGATGTCCATCTATGGGGGCGCCTTCCGGTATGCCAACGTTGTTTTTGCCGAAGATGAGGCGGGCCTTCCCGCGGGCTGGGAGCCGCTCAATGTCAGCTACTGGGGCGGTAAACGCGGGACCAACTGCGTCACTGTTTTTGCCGCCAACAGCGGCAACAATGTCGGGGGCGGTGGCGCGGAACTGACCAGGGAGGGCGTTTTGTCCGTCCTGTACAGGCTGGCGGGTTTCCTGAGGGCCCCCAACAGCAACTACTTCAGCAGCGGCTCTTACGCCGAAGGCTGCCCGGGAGTCGTGCTGGTGGCCCGGGGCACGGCGCACGGTTTTGCCTCGGTGCTCAACCTCTCCAAGCAGCAGGTAAAGGAATTCCTGTGGCAGAACTCGAAGATACCCCTGGGGGAAATGAACAGGGTTGGCTTCGGAGAATACCTCACGCCCAAAGGCATCGAGAAGCTGGGAATAACCCTGGAACAGGTCACCGACCCCTTCCCGATAACCAGGCTGGCCAAAAACATCATGATTGTCGTGGCCGGGGGGGAACAGTCGGGGCACTCGTATTATATGGGTGTCGGTCTCGGCCCGGCCGGCCCCACCAGCGCCACGATAGACCTCCCGGCAAAATGGGACGAGCTGCTCGCCGAGGCCGAAGCCGACTTGGGCTGACCCCTTTCTCAAGGCCTCCCCCTGCAATTCGCAGGGGGAGGCCCTGCAAAAAGGTGATCCCCGCCTCTGGTGCGTGCGACATGGAAGGTCGCCCCGGACGCGGTGTATAATCCTGGCAGCCAATATCGCCTTTGGTTCAAATGTCGTTGCTCAGAATTAGGGAAGGCGGAAAATGAAACATCTAATTGGGCTGATTCTGGTGACTCTGGCAGCTATTCCGGTGGTCATGGCCTGCGCCGGACCGGTGGGCCCCGCTCCGGATACAGCGCCGGCCGCGGCGGCCAGGCCGGCCGCTCCCGGCCGAGGAGAATGGGACTCGCTGGTCGAAGCGGCCAAAAAGGAAGGCACCGCGGCAGTCTACGTCGGCAGTATCGGAGAGAGCCGGGACGTTTCATCCAAGGTGTTCTGGGAACGGTACGGGGTTGCCCTGGAGTATGTTCCCGGGCGGGGCGCCGAGCATGTCCAGAGGATAACCAGGGAAAGGGGCGCCGGGCTTTACCGCGTGGACGCCATGCTGATGGGTGAGACTACTTTCTTCAACAGCATCAGTCCCATGAAAATCACCGTTCCCCTGGAGCCAATGCTGGTCCTGCCGGAAGTGACCGACGCGAGCAAATGGCGCCCGGGCAAGCTACTGTTCATCGATAAAGACAAGACCGCAATTGTCTTTGGCCTCAACCGGCAACCTTACGTGGCCATCAACACGGACATGGTCAAAGAAGGAGAGATTGTCTCCAACGAAGACGTGCTTAATCCGAAGTGGAAGGGCAAGATAGTCTTGAATGACCCGACCGTTGCTGGAAACGGGGCTGAGGCCTTCGCTTTTCTCATGCTGAAGGCCTTCGGCAAAGAGAAGGGCCGGCAGTACATGGAAAGGCTGCTGCAGCAGGAGCCGGTGATCAGCCGGGACCTCCGTCTTCAGGTAGAATGGGTGGCCCGGGGAAGATACGCTATCGGGCTCTGGGTGGAGACTTCCGGGACGCTCAAGATGGCCAGCGAGGGCGCGCCCATCAAGCTCCTGGCCATGAAGGAAGGCCAGCCTGTTTCCGCTGGGCCGATGGTCCTGATGTTGTTCGACAAAGCCCCTCATCCCAATGCGGCGAAGCTGTTCGCCAACTGGATCCTTGGCCAGGAGGGCGGAACAGTCATGTCCAAATACTCGGGCTGGATTTCGGCAAGGCTGGATGTCTCCACCGCGGAATTCAATCCCGTTTTCGTTCCGGAACCGGGGGACATGCCCTACCCGGAAGAATACAAATTGCAGACGGGCGAGCTGCTGCAGGTGGCCGGCCAGATATTCAAGGACCTGCTCAAGTAGCGTGGTGGTGGCGGGTACCACAGGCCACCGTGCCTGTGAGCGCTGGTGACCAGGACGAACATAATAATAGAAGCTGCATCGCCTCGTTAACGGCGAAGGGAGACGTTCTCACACCAGGACCCAGAGACACGAAGGACGCCGAGACAGTAACATAGCAGCGTCACTGCATCGCTGCACAAATTCCTTTGCGCTCTTTGCGCCTTTGTGTGAGACTGTTCATCAGTCTTTAATGCGCTTGCATTTGGAGATAGTAATGAAAACCAGAGCCGACCGGCTGCTGGAAGGCGCCATAGATTTACACTACCATTGCTATCCGGAATTCAGCTATGAGTTCCAGCCCAGACTGGACGACCAGGAAACCCTCGAACTGGCCCGGCAGACCGGCATGAGGGGAGTGGTCCTCAAATCGCACATCTGGCCGACGGTGGGACGCGCTGACTACTTGAGACGCCTGGTCCCGGGCATCGAGGCGTTCGCCAGCATCTGTCTGAATTCGTCTTCAGGCGGACTGAGCCTGTGGGCCGTGGAGTCGGCGGCGTTGCAGGGGGCCAGGGTCGTCTGGATGCCCACCTGGAACGCCGCCAGCGTCGCGAACAAAGGGGGCGTCACCGGTATTTTGAAGAAGTACGTGCCTTCGCTGGAGACCGCCGGCCCGGGACTCACTATCCTTGACGGGTTGGGGGAGGTCCTTCCCGTGGTGAAACAGATACTCGCTATGGCCAGGAAGCACAGGCTGGTAATATCGACGGGCCACCTGTCCCCCGCCGAGAGCCTCAAGCTGGCCGAAGAAGCCCGGGACGCCGGCGTGGGACCACTCATATTTTGCCATCCGCTGTCAGCCAGCATACAGGCCAGCATGGAAGAAATCCGGCGGATGGCCGGGCTTAACTGTCTCATCGAGTTCTGCGCCCTGGACGCCTTTTTTGTGGGGAAGAACTTGAAAGAGACCATCGAGGTTATCGAAGCCATCGGGCCGGGGAAATGCCTGCTCAGCACCGACAGTTTCCGGTTCTGGAGACCGCCCGGCCCGGAGTTGCTCCGGATGTTCATCGGGGCCCTGCTGGAAGCAGGCGTCAGTGAGGACGGCATCGAACAGATGGTAAAGACCAACCCGGCCAGGCTTCTTGGCATTTAGGGCCGTCATTGCGAGTCCCGATTTCGTCGGGACTCGCAATGACTGTTTTCACCCTGCAAGGAGGAGAAAGACATGGCTACCAAAATCCTGAACACGACCATAGAGGTCTACGATCCCACGGGCCCGCTGGAGTTGACGCAAACCCATGCCCCCCGCCTCGACACCCTGGCGGGCAAGACCGTCGGCGAGGTCTCCAACGGGATGTGGGAACATGACCGCATCTTTCCTCTGATACGGAGATTGTTGCAGGAACGGTATCCGGACATCAAGTTCGTCCCTTACACCGAGTTCCCCGAAGGTTCGCATGAAATCCAGTCGGAACGCCTCGGGGAGCTGGCGAAGCAGAAAGGATGCCAGGCGGTCATCACCGGCAACGCCGGCTGAGGCGGCTGCTCCACGGGCGCCGGTCGGGCTGCCGCCGCAATCGAGAAAATGGGCATTCCCACCACGGTGATCACCCGCAAGGGCTTCGCCGGGGCAGTGAGAAACGCCTTTGCCGGAATGGGTTTTCCCGCCGAGGCCCCGGTCATGCTGGAATTTCCTCACGAAGTGTTCTTGCCGGGCAGCGACCTCACTCCCATCGAGCAGAACATCGGCCGCATCATTGATGGCCTGACCAGATGGGCGCCTGAGGCGAAACAGACAGGAGCAGTCACAACCTCGAAAGTGGCCGTGTCTGGCGAAGATTACCAGCAGGCCGTCGATAACATGAACCATCTGTTCGTGCGAAACCGCTGGGCCGATGGGCTGCCGGTAGCGCCGCCAACGGCGGCGCGCGTGGACTGGATATTGACCGGCACGGACCTCCCGGCCGACCGGGTGATCGGGAGAATCCTGCCCCGCGGGGGCATCGCCACGGTGCGGATGATCGCCGTCAGTCTGGCTATGGCCGGGGGGCGGCCCGAATACCTGCCGGTGCTCATCGCGGCGGTACAGGCCTTCGTCGACCCCATCCTGCACCAGCAGTCCCTCCAATCGACGACATCTTCGGTCTATC
The DNA here is from genome assembly GCA_016210565.1 of Chloroflexota bacterium. Classification (GTDB taxonomy): domain Bacteria; phylum Chloroflexota; class Dehalococcoidia; order JACQUA01; family JACQUA01; genus JACQUA01. The sequence goes on along the minus strand of JACQUA010000392.1, from coordinate 7,402 downwards.
CGGTGCTGGTGGTGAACGGACCGGTGGCCAGGCAGATCCGGCTCAACTCGGGATACGGCGCCCTGGGACCGGACCCGCTGCATCCGGCGGGGGCGAGTATCGGCCGGGGGCTGCGGTTGGTCCAGATGAACCTCGGCGGGGCCTTGCCGGGGTCGGGTACCATGTCGGTCTACGGCGGCGCTTCGCGGTACACCAACGTCGTTTTCGCCGAGGACGAAGACGGACTTCCCCCCGGCTGGGCGCCGCTCAACGTGAGCTACTGGGGCTATCCCCGTGGGACCAACACCGTCACGGTCTTTGGCGCCAACAGCGGCAGCAACATCGTCGGAGGGGCGGCCCTGACGAGAGAGAAGGCGCTTTCGGCCCTGCACCGGATCGCCGGGTTCATGCGGGCGCCCAACAGCAACTACTACAGCAGCGGGTCCTTCATGAACGGGGCCCCGGGAATGGTACTCATCGCCCGGGGGACGGCGCAGGGGTTTGCCTCGGCCCTCGGGTTTTCCAAGGACCATGTGAAGGCCTTCCTGTGGGATAATTCCCGGTTGCCGTGGTCGGAAATGGAGAAGATAGATTTCCTGGACTACATGAAACCCAGCGTGGAAAGGGGGATGATTGATATCGAGCCGGTCGACCCGTTCCCCATCACGGCGCGGCCCCGGAATATCATGATCGTGGTGGCCGGCGGGGAACAGGCCATGCACTCCTACTACATGGCGGTGGGACACGGCCCTGCCGGACCGGCCCATGCGGAAATAGAGTTGCCCGCCCGGTGGGACGAACTGCTGGATCGGGCTGAGAAAGACCTGGGGTTCACCACGGAAGAATGACGACGTCCGAATGGCGAATGACCAACCGAACAGAAAATGACGAAGTCCGAATGACGAATGACCAATGAATGACGAATGACGAATGACGAAATTCGAATGGCGAATCAACCGCCCATCCCGACGAGGCGGGACCATGAACAATGACAATGGCTGGATGCCCTGTCATTCTGAGCGAAGTCGAAGAATCCTTCGAGGCGGGGTCCGGGCGAAAGGCCCTTCGACTGCGCTCAGGGTGACAATTCCTCATGCGCCGATGGCGCGCCGTCAGGGATGAAAATGCCCTCGGGTGGCGCAGGCCTCTGTGCCTGCGCGGTGGACAGCGGCCCGCAGGCAGGGACGCCTGCGCCACCCCGGTGTTTTCTCGAAGGGAGTGCTATGAAAAGTGTAACGCAGCAGCTTGCGGAATTTACCGCTGAGACGAGGTATGAAGACCTGCCGGAAAGGGTGGTGCATGAGGCCAAACGGGTCATATTGGATTCTTTCGGTTGCGCCCTGGCGGGAATGGCGACCAGCAGGGGAAGGATTGCGGTGGACTTTGCCAGACGCCTTGGCGGGCCGCCGGAGTCCACTATTATCGGGATCACGGATATGGTCTCCTGCACCGGCGCCGCCTTTGCCAACGGCGAAATCATCACCGCGATGGACTACGATGCCTTATTGAAACCAGCCACCCATGTTACGCCCTTCGTTCTCCCTCCTGCCCTGGCGCTGGGAGAGAGCCGGTCGGCTTCCGGCAAAGACGTGATTCTGGCCGCCGTGCTGGGGCACGAAATAACCTCCAGGGTCGCTTCGGGAACATCAACCTTCCACACGGTCGAGAAGAAGGGGCCCGCGGGGCGGAAGATGATCCATGGCTACAGCTCCAATGCCTTTGGCAGCGCCGCCAGCGCCGGCAAGGCCCTGGGCCTGGACGGGACCAGGATGGCGCATTGCTTCGGCATCGCCGGCTACAATTCCCCCATGCAGGCCAGTTCCCAGAGGAACCATTCGGGGACCGATGCCATGACCAAGTGGGCCTGCGCCGGCTGGATGGCTGAGATGGGAACCACGGCCGCGCTGCTGGCGGAGATGGGTTACACCGGGGATGTCACCGTGCTGGACGGCGACTACGGTTTCTGGAGGTTTTCCGGTTCGGAGCGCTGGACCCCGGAAGCGGTGGTAAGTGGCCTGGGAAAAGAATGGCATATAGTGAACATGGAGTACAAACGTTTCCCGTGCTGCGGCGTCATCCCCCTCGACCTGTTTATCAGGATGGTGGAGGAGAACCATCTGGCGCCGGGGGAAATAGAGGACGTGAAGCTGTGGCTCGATCCCCACGCCAACCTGCCTTTGTGGCAGAACCGGCAGATAACGAACGATATTCAGGCCCAGTTCAGCATCGCCTACAACATCGCCGTAGCGGCCCACCGCATCCGGCCGGGCATCGAGTGGCAGACCCCTGCGTGCATGAATGATCCCCGGATCACCGCTTTCATGGACAAGATAAGCGTGGCGGTTCATCCGGACTATGAAAAGCCGGAACGTCCTTCCAGCCCCAGGTCGGGAGTTGAAGTTTTCGCCGGGGGCAGGGCCCACGCCGGGGAGATGCCGGAGACGCTCCGTGCGCCGGACGACAAGTTCCTCGAAGACAAGTTCAGGCATAACGCTTCGGGGGTGTTGTCTGAGAAGAAGATTGACGGGGTGATTGAGTCAATTTGGAAGCTGGACGAAATGGAGAACATATCGTCGCTGATGAAACTGACAGCCCAGCCCCCTTTTTCAAAGGGGGAGAGTGAAAACAGGCGTCGTTAGTTAACTCCAGGGAGGAATACAATGAAGAAGCTGGCATTCTCAGCGGTAACTCTCCTCAGTCTCATTCTGGTGGCTTACCTGTCGGTCGCCTGCACTTTAGCGATTGCCCCGACGCCGGCTCCCGCGATGGAAGCAGCCGCGCCTGTGGTTAAAACGGGCTGGGCGGCTAAGTGGGAGGCCGTCCTCGCCGGAGCGAAAAAAGAGGGCGAGGTCCTGGTATATGCCAACGTGGTCCCCGCCACCAGGGAGATGGTGAGGCAGGCTTTCCAGGAAAAATTCGGCATCATGCTGGACATGCTTGTCATGATAGGCCCCGAGGGAGGCACCAGGTTGAACGCCGAGTACCGGGCAGGAATACACCGTCCGGATATTCTCATCGCCGGGACATCCATAGCGATAACGACGGTTAAGCCCGAAAAGAACCTGCAGCCCATGGAACCCCTGATCATCCTGCCCGACGTGAGAGATCCCGGAGCGTGGCTCGGTGGAAGCCTCCCTTTCGAAGACAAAGATGCTATGACCATAGGTTTCATCGCTGCCTATCAACCGGCCATGGTGCGCAACACGGAACTGGTAAGAGATGGGGCGATAACTTCATACAAGGACCTCCTCAAACCGGAATGGAAGGGAAAGGTGATAATCTTCGATCCTTCAATAACCGGCTCGGGCGCGGCCGGATTCCAGAGTCTGGTGGTGGAATGGGGGTATGATGCGGCCCTGGACTACCTGCGCGCCCTGGTCAGGCAAGAGCCGGTGATAACGAGGGACTACCGGGTGCAGGTGGAGTCAGTATCCCGCGGCAAATATCCGGTAACCCTCTGGGCGAGGCCCGAAACCATCAATGAGTTCATACCCCTGGGCGCTACCATCGCCCCTGTGAAATTGACTGAACCCGGGCTGGTGGTTTCCGGAGCGTCGGGCGTGGCTGTACCGAAGAACCCGGCCCATCCCAACGGCGCCATCGTCTTTCTGAACTGGCTGTTGAGCAAGGAAGGCCAGACCCTCTACTCCAGGAGTGTAAATAACCCCAGCGCCAGGCAGGATGTCCCCGTTCCCGACAGCATACCTCCCATAATGCGCATCCCGCCCGGAGAAAAGCCGTTCCGGGGGAACGAAGAACTTATCCTGGAACGGCCAAAACTGATGAGGGAAGCGGGGACGATTCTAAGCGCGCTCATGAAATGAAGTTGAGTCCCCCAGAATTTGCTCAGAGAATGTCACCCTGAACCGGAGTCCTGAGCGAAGCGAAGGAGAAGGCGAAGGGTCTTTGCTCCCCCGCCCGAAAGATTCTTCGACTGCGCTCACTGCGTTCGCTTCGCTCAGAATGACATTTTCATCCTTGATGGTGCGCCTCGGGCGCAAGAAGGATTGTTTCGAATTTGGAATTTGGAGTTTCAGTTAGTCAGGAGGGTTTTCATGAAAAGGTTGGCAATTTCAGCGGTAACTATCTTGAGTCTCATCCTGGTGGCTTACCTGGCGGGCGCCTGCACTTCTGCGGTTGCCCCCACGCCGGCCGCGGCGGTGAAAGCGGCCGCGCCGGCGGTCAAAACGGGATGGGAGGCCAGGTGGAATGCCGTTCTGGCGGAGGGCAAGAAAGAGGGAGTCGTCTCCATCTACACCAACTGGCCGCCGGAGGACCGGGACGCCCTGACGCGGTCTTTCAAGGAAAAGTTCGGCATCGACCTGGAAATGTCGGCTTTCAGCAACGGCGCCGAGATGATTGCCAAATACCAGGCGGAAAAGAGGGCCGGCCTGAAGGTGGCCAGTGTCTTCGGGACGGGGACTTCCACCGTTCTTCTGCAAGCCAAGCCGGAGGGGCTTTTGAGCCGGATGGAACCCCTGCTTATTCTTCCGGAGGTGCTGGACGCGAATGCCTGGCTGGGGGGAAAGTTGCCCTTCGCCGACAAGGAAGGCCTGGCCCTGAGTATCATCGGCGTGCGGCTGCGGCTGGCCCTTTACAATACCGACCTTGTCAGGGAAGGAGAGATTACCAGCATCAAAGACCTGTTGAAGCCCCAGTATAAGGGCAAGATCGTCTTCTTTGATCCTTCCATTACCGGGGCCGGCAGCGCCCTTCTGGCGCACCTGAGCACCAACATCTGGGGGGAAGCCGAGACCGTAGACTTTTTCACCAGGTTGATAAGAGACCAGAAGGCTGTCATTGGCCGTGACTACCGGGTGAACACGGAAGGAGTGGCCAGGGGGAAATACGCCATCACCGTGGGGCCGAAGCCTCCGACCTGGGCGGAGTTCCTGGCTGCCGGCGCGCCGGTGAAGCTCGCCGAATTGAAGGAAGACAATCTCATAGGCGCCGGGTCAGGCGCCGTGTCAATCCCGGCGGACTTCCCCCATCCCAACGCCACCATCCTCTTTCTAAACTGGCTGCTGAGCAAAGAAGGACAGTCAATCTTCGCCACGGCTTATGGCAGTCCCAGCACCAGGGTGGATGCCTCGGCGGAAGGCATCCACCCGGGCTTCGTGCCCGTGCCGGGGGAGAAATATTTTACTGACGACCAGGAAAGCGGCATGGCGGCCAAAGGCAAGTGGCTGGAAGTATCCCGGAAGATCATCGCCGAGGCGGCGAAGTAGGGGGCAGTAGATATTAGTGAGTAGCGAGTGGTGAGTAGCCGTAGCGGGACGCTGCCGCGAGACCTCCGGTCAACCGGCTCCGCTGTGCGAGAGTGCGCGCGGCGGTGGGCGTGTGCGCCCTTTCCGAGTTGCTGGAATTCCGGCCCTCGCAGGCACGGCGGCCTGCGGTACCGAGTCCGGTGTGCCGCCGAGCCCGTTGCCGAATACTGACTGCCGGCTTCTGAACTATGGATTCTCACCATGAACAGCATAACCCAACAGCTTGCTGACTTTGTGGCCCGGACCGGCTATGACGACCTGCCGGAGCCGGTGGTTCGGGAGGCCAAGCTGGTCATCCTGGACTCCACTGGCTGCGCCCTGGCCGGAAGGGCGGTAGACAAGGGAAGGATCTCGGTGGAGCTTGCCAGACGCCTCGGCGGGACCTGCGAGTCCTCCATAATCGGGACTGGAGACCTGGCGTCCAGCGCCAATGCCGCCTTCGCCACCGGCGAGCTAATCACCGCCCTGGACTTTGACGCCATCGTGCCGCCGGCTATCCACGTGTCGCCCTTCGTCCTGCCGCCGGCCATGGCCCTGGGCGAGAGCAGGGGTATTTCGGGAAAAGAGCTGATCGTAGCGGTAGTGCTGGGCCACGAGATAAGCTCCAGGGTGGCTTCGGGATTATCGGGCACGAGCAAGTTTGTCAGGTCGGCCTCCGGGGAAGGCGTGCTGGAGCGCCTGCCGGTCCACGGCTACAGCGCCAACGCCTTTGGCAGCGCCGCCAGCGCCGGCAAGGTTCTGGGACTGGACAGCGGCAGGATGGCCAACTGCTTCGGCATCGCCGGCTACAACGCACCCGTGCAAGCCGGCACCCAGCGCAATCATTCCGGGACGGACTCCATGATAAAGTGGGCCTCGGCCGGCTGGACGGCCCGGATGGGTACCACCGCCGCGCTGCTGGCCGAGAGCGGCTACACCGGGGACGTCACTGTTCTCGATGGCGACTATAGCTTCTGGAGGTTTGCCGGCTCCGAGGAGTGGCGTCCGCAGGATGTCATACGGAATCTGGGGCAGGAATGGCACATCTTGAAAATGCATTACAAGCGTTACCCTTGCTGCGGCGTGATCATCCCGTCCCTGGAGCTGTTCATCGCCATCATGAATGAGAACCGGCTGGACTCGGGGGAAATACGGGAAGTGAAGGTGTGGCTCGACCCCGCCGGGGGGATGCCCCTGTGGCAGAACCGGCAGATAGACAATGAGGTGCAGGCCCAGTTCAGCGTGGCTTATAACTTCGCCGTGGCTGCCCACCGTATTGCTCCGGGGGTGGAGTGGCAGGCCCCGGTCACCATGCACGATCCGGAAATCAGGAGATTCATGGACAAGGTCAGCGCGGCGGTGCACCCGGACTACCAGAGGCCGGCCCTGAAGCCCCCCGCCTGGCCCAGGGCTGCGGTCACCGTGGTGGCCGGCGACGCGGTGTATACCCGGGAAAGCTCCGGGTCATTCACCCCGGGGCAGGAGCCGGTTGCCGGAAACGACGCGACGAAGGAGCGCTTTCTGGTGGACAAGTTCAAACGCAACGCCTCGGGCGTGCTGGCTGAGGCCCAGACCGATGAGGCGCTGAGATGCATCCTGGCGCTGGAGGAGGTGCAGGATATTCGTTCTCTGGCGAGGAAGCTGTCGCCCGGCCCGGGTACGGCCCCGCGAACATGATAGCGTGGCGGTCTCCGAGCTGCGGTCCAAACAACGAATAAACGCGAACAGACACGAAGGAAACGCCAGGATGTGGCCGTCTATTACGAAAACAATCCCCCATCCCGAGTTCATCGGGAACATGAACGATGAAGATAGACCGTCATTGCGAGCGAAGCGAAGCAATCCCCCTGCTGGCTGGACGTCCGGTCCGCCTTGTCCCGACAGGTCGGGACTCTCGGAACGGAGCGGAGTCTCGCTTAGCGGAGGAGATTGCTTCGTCCCCGATTTTATCGGGAGGAAGCAATGACATTTTCTGAGCAGGTTTCCAACGACGAATCAGGACCTTTTTGGAAATTCGACTTTTGAGCATTGCTACGAAAATAGGCTGTCACCCTGAGCCGAAGCCCTGAGCGAAGCGAAGGGGCAGGCGAAGGGTCTTTCGTCCTGCTCCCCAACCCGAAAGAACTTGTCCTGAGCAGAGCGAAGGATTCTTCGACTACGCTCGCTACGCTCAGAAT
>JACQUA010000399.1 GCA_016210565.1 Chloroflexota bacterium | reverse complement strand
CTCGTTGATATCGCAGAACTTGCATTCTTCTTTGATGCCCCAGAACTGGCAGGAGCGATAGGGGACGATGTGACTGGCATGGGTGACCACATCCCCGTAGCAGGTGCCATCCGGGAAATACTTCGAATAGTATTTGAAGGGAGGGCGGTAGCCGACGTCGGCAATGACCCCGGCATCCAGGAGGAGTTTCATGCGCCCGTCGATCTCGTCAACCTGGGAGGGCGACTTGGCGGCGATCCTGGTGTCCACGAAGATAGGGCGCAGCTTATAAGGCCCTCCCTTAATCATCACATATCGAGGGGCTTTCGTATACTCCTGTCGCGGCATGTCGGACATCCGGACCCGGTCATGGGAAAAGAGGTCGTAAGCCTTGTGGTCGACGCTGGCTGCCGCTTCGAGGGCGGTGTTGCTGAATCTTATTCCCCGGCACAGCATATCTTGCTTTATGGTGACTTCCTGGGGAATATCAGGATACCGGTAAAACGCGTCTTCAATCAACTGTATGCTTTTCGCTTCTACTGCTGCCGTAGTCATTTCTCTTCTCCTGTTATTTTGTCGTCGTTGCGAGTCCCTCTGCTATTTCACCAGCGGGCCAAATATCTCCATTACCAGCTTATACTCACTCTGCTGCCTTAGAAGGAGTTCCTCATTGTCCATGTAATACTTGACCGATGGGTCACGCAATTCGTCGGGGGCGAGGTGGCCGGTGGGTATGTCCTCCCTGGCGGTCTGCATATCAGCCAGCCGGCTCATGAGAGTGGTGGCATCTTTGCTGAGGTACCAGTTCATGAATACCCTGGCTGCGTTGGGATGGGGCGACTGCTGGAGATGCGCCACCGTTACACCGAATCCACCAAGAAAATTCGCATCTCGAGTTGGCAGTTCTCTCAGTGGTGCACCCGCCTTGACCAGGCCCTGAATTATCTCGGCCCTGCCTCCCAAGAGGATAGGATACCTGCCACGGGCGATCCATTCGGCTAATATCCTTTCATTCCCCGAAATCCCGGGATTGTTAGCCGCCAGCTTTCTCCAGGGGTCCTGGCCCATTATCACCAGTAATCTAACGAACATTCTCGAAGCCTGGCCGCCGGTGGTGGGGTCTTCCAGAGCAACCTGGCCCTTCCAGCGAGGTTCCAACAAATTGTTGTAGGATGTTATTTCTTCCGGTCTCACCATGGACGTATTTACGGTCATGTACTTAATGGGTGCCGCCAGAGTGTCAAGAATATAGGATTTCTCCTTGTCCTTAAAAGGAAGTTCGCCGCCGTACCACGCTTTTTCATCCACGACTTCAGGCAGGACGAGCAGGGGTCTCAGGGGTTCAAGCACCCCGGCTGGTTTCAGAACGGATATCTGCCGCGAAGTCCCACCCATAGTAATGTCCGCCAGATACAGCCCCGCCCGGCGCTCCGCCATGATTTTGGTTGAGAGGGCTTGAGGGCTCCCGATGACCCAATCTATATCCAGCCCGAATTTCTCCTTGAAAGCCTGGCTGAGGGGCTCACGCACTTCGCTGCCGATCCCGCTGTATATGGCGACGATGCCTTCTTTTCTGGCGGCGGCCAGGGTCTGCTGCCAGTCCCTTTCCCAGGCTTCTTGCGGAGCCGGTCTTCCCACAGGCTTCGCCCCGGATGTTTCATCCCCGGGCGCGGGCGCCACCGCAGAAACGCAGGACAGGAGAACCAGATTCAAGCAAAGCGCTACCAGCATTGTCATATTCTTCATCGTTGATTCCTCCTCCAGAGTTACTTTTTTCTCATACGAACGCGCTAAATGCGGTTGCATGGTTTGTCATTGCGAGCGAAGCGAAGCAATCCCCTGACCGGCTTGACATCCGGTCCACCCTGCGGACTCTCGCAAAGCGTAGCAGATTGCTTCGTCATCCCGATTGTATCGGGATTCCTCGCAAAGACAGTCCATTTTCATCCTTCATGGTCCCGACTCGTCGGGATGGGTGATTGCCCCGAAAATGTCACCCTGAGCCGGAAGCCTGAGCGAAGCGAAGGCGCAGGGCGAAGGGTCTTTGTTGTCCGATGGCGGAAGGATTCTTTCCCGACGTGTCGGGACGCTCGCTCCGCTCGCTTCGCTCAGAATGACAGGTGACTCAGGCATTTTCACGCTTCATGGAGCGCCAACGGCGCGTGGGTGATTGTTTTGAAAATGTCACCCTGAGACGGAGCCCTGAGCGAAGCGAAGGGGCAGTCGAAGGGTCTTTCGTCTCCACCCATCCGAAAGGTTCTTCGACTCCGACTCGCTGGCGCTCGTCTTCGCTCAGAATGACATTTTCATCGTTCAT
>JACQUA010000393.1 GCA_016210565.1 Chloroflexota bacterium | reverse complement strand
GAAGGCACCATCGATCAGCAATAGCTTGATGTGCGCCCCGATTTCTTTGGCCCACCGCACCATAGGCACAACATGGGGATGCTCCGCTTGCCCGATCTTGCCGATATCGGCGCCCACGACAATGCCGGAGTCGACGCCCCTCAGCCCGACCTGTAAATACCCGTAGCGGGTGGAGGTCACCATGCGTACCCGGCCCCACTTGTTCGTCACCTCCCTGGTGCTGGTAACCTGTCCCGCTCCCGGGTAGGCCCGGGTAGTGTGCATCTCCATGCCGTCCAGGCTGAAGACGGTGTCCGGCACCAGTTTGGCCTTGACCACGTCCTTTACCGAGTCATCGAAGATACCCCGGGATTCCTCGACCGGTAGCCGTAGCAGCGCATCGCTCACCATCTTCTTACTGACCGGTTTCGACTTCCCCTTCCCTCGCTGGCAGATGCCCTCATCTATTTGTTTGGCGGTGAAACCGATGCGCCTGAGCAGTCCGCCGTCCCGGAACAGGTGGGTGGGCAACTTGTTCATCGAGTCCAGCCCGATCATGATCTTGACACAGTAGGTGAGAAGCAGCAGGACGATGGGTATTAGCCGCCTCTGGTAAGTCCCTTTTTCCTCCTCCAACCGCTTCATGATGCCCAGTTGGTCCATCAGGGCAAAGAAAAGGTCTGCCACCCCAACCCCTGTAGGAGTCATATCGGTATATTCTTTGCGGGCGATGGCCTGGGCTACCGCTTCCTGATTGCGGATATAGGCCGCCCACTTATGCGTGACCACCTTACTCAACCGATCCCTCCCCAGTCCTGCCGAAGGAGCCTGCCCTGAGCCTGCCCCAGGGATAGTCCTCTTGTCTGGCCTCTCCCAGCGCCTCCCACAAATCATTCAGTTCTTTATCTATGGCCCGCCACCGGCGCAGCGCCTCACGGAATCGCTTGTAGGCCCCAGCTTCTCGCCGGGCACGCTGGTGGTCAACACGGCGGATGAATTGGTGACGGGCAACATCTCCTACCAGCCGGGAGAGATACAGAGAAGGCGGATGAGCCTCACCTCGGGTGCACTTACAGCCCGCCTTGCCGCAAAACTTGGGGCGTTCCAGAAGTGAGCCGCGCAGCATAGGGTCATGACCCAGGAGCGTCTTCTCCAGACCCCTCCGTTCGGCGATAAGCCGGGAAGCCTCCTGGCGCAGCCGGCTGGCGTCTTCCAGCTTTATCAGAACACTCCTACATATATCATAGTGGTCTGATTATCGCCCAAAAGAAAACCCCTGTCAAGGGGTTTTGCAAATATTTTCTGGAAATCTTAAGACAGATTCAGTTTTGGGCCATTTTTCTTATGGTGAAACTTCAGCAAAATGCAATGCGCTGGCAATATTTTCCAGGAGGCTCAGATGAAAAGTCGAATTGCAGTAAAGGGCTGGCTATCGCTGCTGCCAATGGTCCTCATTCTTTCCTTGAGCAGCGGCATAGCCTATGGTGCGGTTGCGGTGAACAGGACGTTGCCCGCCGGGGTTTCGGTTAACCTTGAGGCCAATCCTGAAGGGACCCTGGGGATTTTACCTTGATTCCGCTGGCGCCTCGCCCGTCACCCTGGTGAATTTCGGTGAGATCAAACCGGGCCTTAGCGCAACCACCAGGATTTATATCAAGAACCTGACCACTACCACATCCTTCCGCTACTTTACTGCCGCCGATGACCTGCCGAAGGGTACGGCGTCGATATTCCCGTACGACCTCAACCCCACGGGTTATTCTCAGCTTCTGATCCCGGGCCAGTCACGGTCGTTCGATCTTTTTCTCAACCTGGACCCGGACATACCCGTCGGCGCGCACCAGTTCAGCATCACGGTGACCGCGACCACGCAGTGAAGATTGCGGTGATATAAACATGGTAAAATTAAGTTGGCCGTTTGCAATTGGCAACTGATTTGACAGGGGGAAGTGTCGGAACTGGCAGACGAGCATGACTTAGGATCATGTGCCGCAAGGCGTGGGGGTTCAAATCCCGCCTTCCCCACTTTGCAAAAGTTTCACAAAAAATTCGCAACCATTTCCCAAAAGTTCGTCGCATCTTTGACGGTCGTTATTCAATCGGCTGAAACTGCACCCTATCCGAGATGATGGGGTCGCCTTTCATTACCACGTCAACGTCGAGCATGGTTCCACATCCCGGGCAATAGAATTCTCTGAGCAGAAAAGGACTGTCCCGCGGAAATAAGGGGCCTGCATTGGTGACCGGCTTGTCACACATCGCCGCCCTCTTCTTCCATTCCTCCGAGGCATCACAGATGATATGCTGGCACCGGGTGCATCGTATCACCCTCGCGTTTTCATGCGGGACTATTTCCAGGGCTTCAGCGATTCTCATTTTTCTGTCCTTCTCGGCGCATTTCTGTCATGCGCATTGCTTTGATGCCCTTCCGCATTTTTTCTGTCCTCGCTGCGTCTATCCCACCGAGGCGCTTATTTGCAAAAACCCCGTAGGTCCTTTTCGCAGCGGGCCCAGAAACGGCGCCCGTTTGTATGTCGTTCCAAACCAGACCCGGGTCTCTGTCAAGGGGGTCCCCGTATCCCCCTCCCGCGGCCCACCTGACGAATAGCACGTCCCGGTCTGTCATTTCAAAGGTCGTCTGGGGTGGCATGTCTTTCGGTCGGCCGGCAAAATGGGTTGCCGAATCTACGGCCTGCCCCGCCATCAACAATGCTTCAACCGTTGTGTTTCGGAAAAGCTTGACGCGGCCCCCGGCCCCGGGATATCCGCCGCAAATGCCATGGGCCTGTACGGCATAATTTCCCATGCTACTGAGAGTGATGCAGGCTTTCCGGCCGGCTGTGTCATGCAACTTAAAGCCGTATTCTCCTGACATCCCACCCCGATATTTGCCCGGCCCACCTGAATCTCGTGCCTGCCTCCGGAAAAGGTGCAGCAGGGGATAGTTGAGCTCCAGCGTCTCAATATTTGGGGCGGAGCTGATAAGGTAAGCGAACAAACCACCTGTATCTACGCCGTCAGCAAAACTTCTGGCACCACCGCTGCCCGCGGTCGGATGCATGATCGTAGCGATATAGTTCCGGCCGCCGGCGCCCTTCCCGGAAGGCTTGACCGAAATAGAGCCGCCTCGCCAGACGGCCATAAGGTCATCTCTGAAAGTGTCGCTTGCCCCGAGCATCTTGGAAATAACAAATCCGGCTGCCAGAACGCATAGGTGCCCCGCCATTATAGTCGACATCGAGACCGGCGCCGGGTGCCGGCAATTGACTATCGTTCCTTCTGGAGCGGTCAATTGAATGGGTTTGAGTATTCCCGCGTTCCAGGTTGTCTTATAGCAAATAAGAGCGGCCACCGCCGCGAAAACACTTCCCATGGTCCCCCAATAGGTGCAGTTGATGCCCTGTTCAACCTGCGGGCTGGAGCCGGAGAAATCGAACAGCAAGTTATCCGACCTCTTGGTCAGGCTCAGAGCAATCTTGTGGAAACGGTCCGCCGTATCCAGGTACTGGACAGTGCTCCAATTGCCGTCCGGTAATCGTCGAAGCCGCGCCCGCAGGAAGGCCTCGGAGTGCCCGATAATTGTTTCCATAATGGAGATGATGGTTTCTTCCCCATACTTGTCAAAAATCTCCTGCAACCGGGCGTTAGCCACATTGTTTGCGGCGATTTGAGACCTTAAATCTAGGGCCACCATGCCCGGGTCGCGGGTCATATTGAGCAAGGATTGCATCACGTCGCTGCGAAAGATACCGGCTTCGGCGATCTTCAGCCCCGGAATTCTCAGGCCCTCGTGGAAGACTTCCGTAGCTCGCGGACACATGCCTCCGGCATCGACACCGCCGATGTCATTGACGTGGGTAAAATTGGCGGTCCATGCGACACGTTTTCCCTCGTGATAAATCGGAGTGACTATGTAGACGTCTGACTGGTGGAAAGCCGCGACATAGGGGTCGTTCAACAGAAAAATGTCACCCTGTTTTATTCCTTCCTTGCCAAAAAACTTCAATATGTGCTTGCAGGCTGTGGACGCGCACACGATGTGCCAAGTTACGCCAACTCCGGAGATCAATATTTCACCATTGGCGGTGAACAGACCCACCATGAAATCATTAGCCTCGGTGGTGCTGGGCGACCCCGACACCCGTTTCAGGGTAATCCCCATCTCATCGATGATCTGCCACAGCTTATGCCTGACGATTTCGAAAGTGATCGGGTCTATGTTGTCTATCATGCGCTGTTACTTCCCGCGGACAGGAACTTCTTTTTAGCCAGCTTCTCACCGGTAGTGTAGTGCTCGCCTTTAAGCGCCAGCCGGGCTTCTTCTTCGAGTTCTTCCGGCCAGTAGCCCAGGGAATAGCCGTACCACGGCGTTCTTGGCTTCAATGTGGGGAAGCCCTCCTCTTCCCATATCTGGCGGGCCCTTTCCATGAACTCCTTTTTCGGCAGTGAAACCGGTGGATAAGCCCACTTCCTGGTAGCATCTATCAGCATCGCGGAGCAACCGGTCACACCAGGATAACGCCTGTCGGGATCGCTGGAAGGCGCCGACGATGGGTCTAATCCTGACACCTTGCCAGGAGTTATCCTGACGTCCCGGTGAGGCTGCATACTGAACCCCAGCGCCCAGTTGACCGCGTCCTGGTCGTGGGGGTCTATGTCTTCGTCTACCACGATTACCATCTTCCCCACGGCTGGCATTAAGGCGGCAGCCCCGTTGAGGGCCTGCCATGCCTGGGAAGGGTGCGTCTTGCGCATGCTTATTACGACGATCTGGAGATGACCCCCGCCGTCGGGCATGGCCACCTGTATGATCCCGGGTATGTTGCAGTCATGTTTCAAAAACTTGTAATAGACGGCCTCGCTGCCTATTTGGCGCAGCTTGGTGCCTTCACTCGGCGGATACTCGCCCATGAACGCGTTGAAGATGGGTTCCCTGCGGTGTGTGACGCAGGTGACGTTCATGACCGGGTTGATGGCCTGCATACCCATGTAACCGGTATATTCACCAAAGGGGGCTTCCCTTTCCTGGTAATCAGTCGGCACCATCCCTTCAATGACTATCTCGGCATGAGCCGGGACCTCAATATCGACTGTCTGGCATTTGACCAGCTCCATCGGGGCCTCCGCTATCCCGCCGGCAACCGCGTACTCATCGACGCCATAGGGCAGCTTATTGGTGGCAACATATCCCAAGTTGGGCGAGGCTCCGATCACGATGGCCGCTTGCAGTGCGGTCCCTCGCGCCCGGCACCGGTCCCAGTGTTCCCTAAAGTGCGTTGCCGAAAGGGCGCATACGCCCAGGCGGATTGGGCTCTTGACCATCGCCCGGTAGTTGCCCACATTTCTGATACCCGTTTCCGGATCTTTGGTAACCCAGTTGCCGGCGGACAGATAAGGGGCATTGTCCCAGCCCGGAGTAGATACCGGTATCGGAAACTCGCCTAATCCCCCATGTTCCAGAAGATGATCATCTTTGTGGATTTCTTCACGGACCGGTCCCGATTGGACCAGTACCGGGCCAACGGGATGGAGTTCTGCTCTTGCCCACTTCTCGGTAATGTCACCCGGCTGGCACATCATACCCAGGGCAAAGATATCCCGCGAGGCGGCGTGAGAGCCTATCAGGACAGGAATATCATATTTTGTTCCTCTAGCATCGACGACATTCTCGAAAAGGAACGCTCTCCTGAGGTCCTCTTGAACGCCCCTGAACTGCCACCGCACCAGCGGGTGAAGTTCGGCGTCCTTGTTAATCGGCCTCTTTACCCGAACGAGTTTGCCACTTTCTTCTAAGGTTTTAAGATATTCCCTTAAGTCCCTGTAATATGCCATTGGGCTGTTCTCCTGGGATCTCCTATTTCTTGATCTCATCCATGACTTTCCTGGAAAGCTGTAGCCACGTATCCCTGGCGGCGAGAAGCTGCGGAGAGTCGAGATGGTATTTCTTGCCCGGCGCCGGGATAAGAAGCGGGTCATAGCCCTCTGTAGATACATCGGTCCTGGCGCTGGGGGCGCCAAAACTCTGGGCGAATAAGGTCTGCCCTTCTCTTGTCAGCAACCAGTTTACAAAAACGGTGGTGGCGCTGGGATTGGCCGGTCGGGCAGACACGCCAACTGCCCCTGAGCCGGTAGCCAGACGGTTGTCCTCGGCGAGTATGGCTCTTCTTAAAGGAGCTCCCGAGGCAAGGAACTCCGCCAGCGCGGTATCCTGCGTGCCAAGGGCGATGGAGTATTTTCCACGGGCCACGGACTCGACCTGCACGCGATTGTCTCTTTGAACGAAGGCGCCTTGCTCGACTATGAGCCGCTTCAGGAAACTTGCTGTGTCAGACTCGCCCCAGACGTTCAGGGACAGGTGCGACAATATCGCATTCGCAGCTCCCGTAACTGACGGATCGTTCAAGGTGATTCTCCCTTTGTACGCGGGCTTTAGGAGGTCTTTCAGGCTGGTCAGTTCTCCTTCTCTTATTTGTTCGCTGTTGTAGGCAATGGAAGGAACCACATAACCGATCATGCTGACAGAGAACCCCTCCTCATCGGCATAGGGAACTTTGTCGCCCCGCCACACTTTGGGGTCCAGTACCTCCGGGAGAATGAGAAGCGGCTTGACCGGCCCCATCGCACCTGCAGGCTTCAAGGTGACGATCAAGGTTGTATTGCCTCCGCCAAAGACGTCAACCAGTTGCAGCCCCGCCCGAGACTCCGCCTGGACCTTGGCCAGCAGGTCCGATCCTCTGGAGTACGGGGTGAACTCCAGAGGGATTCCGTACTTCTCGGTGAAAGCCCTGGTCAACACGGTCCGGTGTATCGGCGCCCATCCGGAATAGACAGAAACGGCGCCCTCTTTTCTTGCCCTGGATAGCGTTTCTTCCCATTTATCCTCCCAGGGCGCCCTGGCCTTCCCGGCGGCAACTGTGACGGACGGCTTGGTTTCCGGCCCGGCGGGCGACTGCAAGGCGCAGCCAATACTGATGAGCCACAGCGAACAACTCACGACCAGGCATCCAGCTAAGAGTTTCACAATTCACCCCCTTGTATATGAACCCTGTCCAGCAGCGGGCCATCGTTTTCGGAGACCACATCTATGTCTAATAAAGTCCCGCACTGCGGGCAAAAGAACTTCATCAGAAGGAACAAGCCCTGACTATCCCTCAACGGTCCGGCAACCTCCGGAAGAGACTTCCATGTAATGGCGTGCTCTTTCCAGTTTGCCCCGGCGGCACATATTTTCAGGCCGCACCAGGTACATTGCACAAACGCTCGTTTGCCCGAACCCGCTATTTGGAGATATTCGTTTATGCGACTGGCGGTCCGCGGGACCTGTGCGCGGGTGGCCATCTCAATGGCGATATGCTTCCCGCCAAGGCGCCGCCGCCTCAATGCCTGTTTCCTCCGATTGGTTGCCGCCAGGTTCACAGTTTCACTTCCGGCATCGACAATCACGCCGTAAACGTCGCTCGCTACCTGGACCGAGACCAGTCCCGATAAAACATCACGCAACACCAGTTCCGGGTTTCTCTCCAGCGGATCGCCATAGCCGCCGCCGCCAGTCATGCGCAGGTAGAGGATGTCATTCCTATTGAGTTCTACGATGCCCCAGCCGATGTTTTCCTGTTTTGCGGCGGAAGTCGCGGGTAAACCATCGGGGAATTCCGATATGTTGCCATCCCTGAGAACCACAGATCCGGTGTGACATCCTGGATAACCCCCAAAAATACCGGAACCATGCGGACACCGGATCCCTTTTCCTGGATACAGGCTGGCCTTGCAGCTATCGGAGGCGCCGCCGTGCGGGGTTATTGCATACTCGTGGCTCACGCCGCCCCGATACTTCCCGGGCCCGCCCGAGTCGGGCACACACCTCCGGTATAAGTAAAGTTGCGGGAACCTTAACTCCTGGGTCTCCACGTTGGCCAGCCTGGAAACGACGTTGGGTATTTCCCCGCCCACATCAACTCCATCCCTGAACGCCCGCGCCCCGCCCGATCCGGCCAGTGCTTCCGCGGCGGCATGACCAATGTATTCGCCCTCTTGATTTAGACCGAATAGTTTCGCCGTGGAACGCGCGCCGATCCAGATGGCGGTTGCCCGGTCTTTGTATTTCTGTGAAGCGCCCAGCATCTTGGAAATTACTATCAGGGACAGGTTGTTTACCACCTGTACGACCCCCAACGTGGCGATGGATACCGGAGCCGGACGGCGACAGTTGACCAGGGTCCCTTCTGGGGCAATCATGGTTACAGGCCGGGTCAGGCCTTCATTCCAGGTCATATCATAAGCCAGTAGGGGAAAGATCGGGGCAAACAGGGCGCCCCAGGTGGCCCAGTTGCAGCAGTTTATGCCGTATGGTGACTGCTCGCTGGTCCCGGTGAAGTCGTATGTCAGAGAGTCGACCATCTTTTTTGCCGTCAGTTCTATCCGACATATTTTGTCAGGCAGGTCGTAGTATTCCCTGGCCCTCCACTCGCCATCGGGCAGCTCCTTCAGCCGCTGCCTGAGAAGCGCTTCCGACTGGGCGATCAACTCCTTGCCCACGGTTTCCACGGTTTCAGTGCCGTAACTCCGGTAGATCCCTTGCATGCGCTCCTTGGCGGTATGGTTTGCCGCCATCTGGGACTTGAGGTCCAGGGCTACCATCCCCGAATCCCTGACGAGATTAAGTATGGTGTCCATCACGTCTCGCCTGAGCTTTCCGCGCTCCACTATCTTGATTCCCCGGGAGGCAAAACCTTCCTGGTAGCATTCCCGGGCGCTGGGACAAAATCCGCCCGGATCTATTCCCCCGATGTCGCTCACATGGACGAAATTGGCGACAAAGCCGGTAAGCTTCCCCTGCCAATGGATAGGGGATATCAAATACACATCAGGCGCGTGGAGCGCGGCGGTATAAGGGTCGTTAAAGAAATATACATCGTCCTGGAAAATCCCCGGCTCCTCGGAGTAGCTCTTAATAAGATGCTGGACCGCCCTGGCGGCGGCCGTCAGGTGGTGCAAATAGCCCAATCCGGCCATCAGCAGTTCGCCTTCGGCGCCGTATAGCGCCACCATCAGGTCGTGTCCTTCAGCAGCGACCGGGCTTCCCGAGACGTTTTCCAGGGCGATAACCGCTTCTTCGATCACGCTGAACAATTTGTGCCGTATGATCTCAAAAGTGAAAGGATCCACTCGTTTAACCATTGCCGTTAAGACCTCTCGCTGACCACGTGATCAAGATATTCTTGTACGAATCGCAAAACGCTTTCTGCCCCGGGTTGACCACGATGGTCGTAATAGGGGTCCAGATGATCGCCGGGCCTTCGATGCGGTTGCCGGGGTGTAGCTTCACATAATCGTAAGTCCTAGCTTCCAGCGAACGCCGTGCCTTTTTGAAATAGGCTTGCCTCGTTCCTAGAAAAGCCCGGTCTGGCACCGCCGGCCCCCGCGGCTCTCCTCTGGACTCGGGTTTCCGCAACAGTCCCACCCCCCTTACCCTGAAAGTCACCAGCTCTATTCCGGCCTCCCTGAAAGCCGAATCTTTTCCGTACCTGTTCTGGTAAAGGCTTATGAAGAGTTCGTTTATTCCCGCAAGCTCAGTTTCATCCAGGTCGCCCGCGGTTTCCACCGGCGTAGTGACCAGATGCACCTGGCGCCGGAACCTCATATCGATGGAACGGCGGACAAGGATGTTGTCTTCAACAAAGTCGCTCGACTTTAGCTGGGCCTTAACCCGGTCCGTCAGCCGCGCAAAGATACTGTTGATCTCGGCCGGCTTGACCGGAACCTGCATCGGCTGCGTATACTGGTCTTCATAGATGACGTCAGCGCTAACCAGGCCAAACGCCCCGTGGACGGATGCCGAGTGGGGAATGACCACCCCTTTTACTCCAAGCTCTTCAGCTATGTCTGCTGCATGCATCCCGGCTGTTCCCCCGTAAGAGAATAACATGTACTCCCTTGGGTCAAGGCCGCGGGACACTGTTACTTTATGAAGCAGGTCATAGATCAGGCTATTGGCAAGGCGGCTGATGGCGCCGGCCGCCTGCATTACATCCATGCCCAGCGGGTCCGCAATTTTCTTTTTGAAAGTTCTCAGGGTATCTTCCGTCCGCAACTTCATGTGGCCGCCCAGGAAGAACTCGGAGTTGAGGTATCCCAGGATCAGGTCAACATCGGTCAATGTCGGCTCACGGCCGCCGAAACCGTAGCATAATGGCCCCGGGGAGGCCCCGGCGCTTTGCGGGCCGACCCTGGGCATATTGGTCCTGGTATCCAGGGAAACGATGCTTCCACCGGCGACACCCAAAGAAACAACGTCCATTTTGGGCAGCGCGTAATGATAACGCAGCACCATGGGTTCCCGCTGATATTCGATAGCTCCTTCATTGATAACGCCGACCTTGAACGTAGTCCCCCCAATGTCGATAGCAATGACGTTGCTATGACTCATCCTCTTCCCCAGGAGCTTCGTCCCTACCAACCCGCTCACCGGTCCCGATTCGATCAGACCCACGCAGCGAGAAGAGCACTCCTCAGCCGCCAGCAGCCCCCCGTAAGCCTGCATAATCAGCATCTTGCCCGAAAAACCATTCTCCTTTAGTCTCTTTTGAAGATTATCTAGATATTTGGAAACCATGGGACCCAAACCCACGTTCAGTGCCACGGTTGAAGTCCTCTCGTATTCGCCCATGATGGGCGCGATCTCACTCGAGATACTGAAGAAAAGCCCGGGGAAGGCCTGCTTGATGATCCGTCTTACCGTGTTTTCGTTTTCGGCATTGCGAAAAGACCAGAGAAAACTGACTCCCACCGATTCGGCGCCATGCCGGATCAAGTCTCCTACGGCGGCCCTGACCTCGTTTTCGGCGGGCCTGACCAGGACCCGTCCGTTGGTGTCTGTCCTTTCCCTGATGCCCCGGGTCATCCTAACCGGGACCAGCGGAGGCGGCTTATCCTGGTAAATGGGGTCCTTCTTTTCGTCATCACTGAGTCCAGACCACCGGCCGTAGCCGCCGCGCATCATGTAAAGGGTGTTTTCAAAACCCCGGGTAACGAGCAGTCCGCTTTTTGCCAGGGCGCCATCCACTATCGCATTTTCCGCGATGGTGGTGCTGTGCAGGAAGAGCCTTGTATCTTCGAGCAGCCGGGCGGTGGTAATTCCGATGCGTTCGGCGGCAACGGCCAGACTGTTCAGTATTCCACCGGTGAAGTCCGAAGGCGTCGACAGAGATTTGCCAAATTCTGCTCTGCCCGCATCGTCCACGACCACAGTGTCAGTGAACGTACCGCCTATGTCGACCCCAATCACGTAGGTCATGATGTTCCCGCTTTCTGATAGGGCGGATCGCCCTGCTGCGATATCACGCCCGGCATAAAGACCCTATTTACTCT
Source organism: Chloroflexota bacterium (assembly GCA_016210565.1). Lineage (GTDB taxonomy): Bacteria > Chloroflexota > Dehalococcoidia > JACQUA01 > JACQUA01 > JACQUA01. The sequence continues at coordinate 40,946 of JACQUA010000393.1, read as the reverse complement.
GCCCCATAACTTCTTTGGCCACATCCAGCATCTTGCCCTGGAACATTATGGTGTTCTCATCCTGCACGAAAAGCTTTTCGCCGGGTTGGGCCAGGATTGCGGGAATAAACCCTTCTGTTGGGACGTCAATGCGCAGGCTTGGGATTCCCCAACTTTTGGTGAATACGGTTTGCCCGTCTTTACTCAAGAGCCAATTAGTAAAGACCCTGGCAGCATTGGGATGAGCAAATTGGGTCGGCACGGCCAGGGCTCCGGCCGACGGGGTCACCAGAGTGCCCTCCTTCAAAATAAGGATATCGATCGGTGCCCTGGCATTGAGAAACTCGACAATAAACTGGCTCGAAGGGGCAAGGCCGATGGCATATTTTCCCCGTGAGACGGTTTCAACGTGGGTCCGGTGGTCGCGCTGAATAACTACCTCCTGTTGTTTCACCAGTTGGCGCAAAAAGTCCCTGGCCGCCTCCACGTCCCAGAGATTTGTGGCCAAAAATGTCATGAAGGCGTTCCCTGTCCCGGAGACGGAAGGGTCATTCAAAGTGATCTTGCCCTTATATTGAGGCTTCAACAGGTCTTTGAAAGCTGTTATATCTCCCCCTTTAACAAGGTCAGTATTGTAGACAATATTCCGTTCTATGTTCGCGAGCATGCCTACGGCGAGTTTATCCTTGTCAAGGAAGGGTACTTTTTCACCGGTCCAGCGTTTGGCGTCAGTTACTTCGGGAAGAAGCAGGATGGGTTCAAAGTGGCCAAGAAGGGATGCTGGTTTCATCGAGGCTATGAGGGTGGTTCCACCTGCCCCGAAAACATCGGCAATGTAAAGCCCGGCCCGCTTTTCTTCCTGCACCTTGGCCATCAGCTCGGCCCCCCTGGAAAAAGGAGAAAATTCGAGGCTTATGCCGAACTTGTCTTTGAATGCCTGGCTCAAAGCCGCGCGTACCGATGAAGGCCAGGCGGTGTTATACAAAGAGACCGATCCTTCTTTCCTGGCTGCCTCCAGGACATTGGCCCACTCCGTTTCCCCGGCTGTTTTCGAAGCAGCGGTCGGTTTACCCGGGGCAGTTTTCGGCGTCTCCGCTCCTGATTCACCCGGGCGGCAGGAGAGAAGCAGGAGCAGTGCAATGAGCAGCAGACCAGGGAAAACGCCTACAAGAGTCTTCATTGTCATCCTCCAATTTTATTTGCTTAACGTCGTTCTGTTATTAGTCCATAGAGTTCGGGGCGCCTGATCTTGAAGACATTGCTGGACGCCCTCAGATCGCTGATTTCTTCAAGGTCCATCTCTCCCGAAATGATGGCTGGCTCCATCTCCGGGGCTTCGGCAATCACCTCACCTTTAGGTCCGACGATGCAGCTTAAGCCATAGAATCTGTTTTTCCCTTCCACGCCGGCGCGGTTGCACCCTACGCCGAAGAGCTGGTTTTCCTGGGCCCAGGTGCGCATCGTCCGGACGAACGATTCGACCCTGAGCCCCCACGACGCCACGGGTACGAAAATAATCTTGGCATCCTGTAACGCGAGGACTCTCCATGCTTCGGGTACCCAGCGGTCACGGCAAATGAGGATGCCCACGCGGAGTCCTTTTGTTTCGTAAATGGGGTAGCCCCAACCGTCTCTGAAGTAGTATGATTCCAAATTGGCATTGCCATCTTCGATCATTTCCCCCGGGTTGTTCTTCCGGTAACAGTGGACCTTAGAGCCATCGGGCAATGTCCCCGGAATGACCTCGCCATCAGGTCCGATCAAGATAGCGCTGTTATAATTCTCTCCTTCCACCTTTCCTCTCTCGAAAATGGGAAGAATGATGTGCGTCCCCAACTCTTTGGCCTTGGCGGCAAAGGCCATGGTGGCAGGGCCGGGTATTGGCTCGGCCCACTTGGCGTATGCTTTTGAAAACGGCAGGTTACACCAGTAGGGGGTGGTACATAGTTCCGGGAGCAGTATGAAATCCGGATTGCCGGCGGCTGCCTTCTCCACCAAGGAAAGAAGCCGGGCTATGTTCTTTTCTTTGTCCTCACTGGCGGGCGCCATTTGCACCACCGAGACTCTTATTTTGCGGTCCATTGGCTCAGTCTCCTTTTTCTATTTGATGGCAATATGGACATTTTTGAATTCATCCAAGTATCCTGATTGGTCCGGGTAAACGGCAATGGTAGTTACCGGGGTCTCGATAATAGAAGGTCCATCTATGGTACTTCCGGAGTCAAGATTGATGAAATCATAGATAGCCGTCAGCATTTCCCGGTCTTCCGTTTCCCAGAACACAGGCCGCTTTGCCTTCAGTGCTTTCCCCGCAGATGCCGCACTCTGAGGGTAGCGCGCCATCCTGGGTTTGGCGAGTCTCCCAATCGCCCGCACTTCAAAGGTGACCATTTCCATGCCGGCGTCGCGATAGGCGGATCCTTTTCCATACTCGTGCTCGTAGAGAGTTTCGAATAGGTCGTATACCTGCGCCATGTCCTGTTCGGTCAAAACTTCTTTCTGCGGGACCGGGGTGGCCAGTTCATGCGTTTGCCTCTTGTAACGCAGGTAGACGCACCGCTCCAGCGTAACGTTCTCTCGTTCCACCCCATCGGAGCTTAGTTGTTCCAGGCCGGCTGCTTCAAGCCGCTGGAAGTTGCTGTTGATCCTGGTTGGATCCGCGGGTATCGCGCATCGATCAAACAGCTGATATTCATGCACTATGTCCGAACCCACCAATCCCAGCGCCCCGTTGACTGACGCCGTTATGGGAATGACAACCTTCTTTATCCCCAGTTCCCGGCAGAAGGCGCCGGCGTGTAGCGGTCCGGCGCCCCCGTAGGCGTACAGGATGAACTCGCGAGGGTCCAGTCCCCGGTATACCGTGTTTTTTCTGATCAGGTCTGACATCTGAGAGTCGGTGATCCGTTTTATTGCCGCAGCGGTCCTGGTGACATCCATTGCCAGCTTTCCAGCCAGCCGGTCTCCCACCGAGTCCAGCGCCTTTTGCCTGTTCAGGCGCATCTTTCCGCCGAGCAGATAATCGGGATAATAACCCAGCAGCAGGTCGGCATCGGTTACAGTGGGCTCAACTCCGCCGAGGTCATAGCACGCCGGTCCGGGGCTTGCCCCGGCGCTGGTGGGACCTACCTTCAGTAGCCCGGTATGGCCTTCCAACCAGGCAATACTGCCGCCTCCCGCGCCAATGCTCTGTATATCCATTTTCGGGCACAGTACGTGATAGCGGCCATACACCGGTTTGTTCTCCCGGAATACCTTGCCCCCTGACACCACTCCCAACTTAAAAGTAGTGCCTCCCATATCGGCCGCGATTATGTCCTTATGACCCAGATTATTGCCAACGAACATGGAAGCGATCACGCCGGCGGCCGGTCCGGATTCTATCGTGGCGACAGGACGACGCTGCGCCTCGCGGACCGGCACCAGTCCTCCATAAGCTTGCATCACCAGGGTTTCTTTACCGAACCCATTGCTGTTGAGCCTGCCCACCAGTGAGTCCAGGTACCGGCTCACCTTGGGGCCTAGATAGGCATTAATGGCCACCGTAGAGGTACGCTCATATTCTCCCAGAACAGGGGCGACTTCATGGGAGCAAGTTACGAACACTTCCGGAGCCACCTCCTCGACGACCGCCCTTATCGCTTGTTCATGGGCGGGATTCATGAACGACCATAGCAGGCTAATAGCAATGGCTTCTACTCCTTTTTCACGGAGGCGGGCCACAGCCTGCCTGACATCTTCCAGGCTCAGAGGACTTATCACCGCACCTTTATAGTCTATTCTTTCCCGCACACCCTCGATGAAGGTCCTGGGTACAATGGGCAATGGTTTATCGGTTTTGGACTGCCGTTTCATTTCAGTCTCGCTTAGTCCGGCCACCCGTCCCATGCCGCCCCGCATGATCAGCAGCGTATCTTCAAAACCGCGGGTTGTTATCAGCCCGGTGGCTGCGCCGCTCCTGGTGAGCAATGCGTTGTCCCCCACTGTTGTTCCATGGGCGATGAGCGTCGTCTGTCGCAGGAGTTCGGTCGCGGGAAGGCCCAGGTCCTCACCTGCTGCCTTGATCGATTCAATTACGCCCAGGGAGTAATCGTGAGGGGTGGAAAGGGCTTTGCCGATGGCAAGGTTTCCGCCTTCATCGACGACGACGCAATCGGTAAAGGTGCCCCCAATGTCCACTCCTACCAGATACATATGATGGTCCTCCAATCAAGTTCTCGCCTACCGTGTAAGAAAGAACATGAAATTACGGCATGCGTCCATTCTGCAGCCGGCCCTTTTTGATGGCCTGGCGCAGCATCAGGGTCTTCTCAGCGTCAAGGTTTCCGGCCGCATCGAGTTCCACACCGTAGATGTTCCGGGCCGCCCAGGGCGAAATTGCTCCGAGCGCCAGGTCTCCGGTTACCGACGAAGGGCCTCTATCCAATGGATCGCCATAGCCGCCGCTGCCGGCCCACCTTACAAACACGATATCGCTTTCCTTAATTTCAAACGAAGCCAGACAGGGTATCACGCTATGTGCGGGTTGAGGCGCCGTTAAAGTCCCATTGTCAAACCTGATGTTGTCGATGTGCCCATCCTGGTAAATGATCACCTGTCCACTTGCGCCGGGATATCCGCCATGCAGCCCGTGCGCCTGTATGGCGTTTATGCCCATGCCGGAGACGGTTATCCTGGTGGCGCGTTCAGGGGCGTCATGCACCCTGAAACAGTATTCTCCGGACATTCCTCCCCGGTATTTGCCCGGTCCTCCTGAATCAGGAGTCTGTCTCCTGAAAAGGTGAAGGATAGGATAGTTCAGTTCATAGCTCTCCACGTTTGGCCCCGAACTGATGGGATAAGCGAACATGCCCCCGGTGTCCACGCCATCGCTGAAGCTCCGGGCTCCCCCGCTTCCCGCCATGATATGCAGGATGGCGACCATGTAGGGACGGCCTTCCCTGCCCAGACCGGAAGGTCGCACCGATTGGATGCCGCCAACCCAGGTAGCCATACCCTCATCTCTCGAGAGGTCGCTGCTGCATAGCATCTTGGATAGGACTTCTCCGGCCAGCAGTAACGAAAGATGTCCCGCAGTGATGGTGGCCATTGATACCGGCGCCGGGTACTTGGAGCTTACCACCGAACCCTCGGGGGTTTTGACCACTATTGGCTTGAGCAGTCCTTCGTTCCACGCCGTGTCATAGGCCAACTGGGTGGCTACCGCGGCGTAAACACTGCCCAATGTTCCCAGATAAGTACAGTTGATGCCTTTGGCCGCCTGGGGACTCGAACCGGCGAAGTCAAAAACTAGCTGATCTCCCTTCTTGGTCAGGCAGAGTTGCATCCTGTAGAAAAGGTCCGGGAGATCGGTATCGATGTATGACAGGGCATGCCAGGCGCCGTCGGGAAGTTTCATCAGCCGGCGCCGTAGCAATGACTCCGAATGTTCAATCATGCCTGCCGCCACCGCGTCCACCGTTTCCATTCCATACTTGTCGACAAGCTCCCGCAATCTCGTTTTGGCGACATTATTGGCGGCAATCTCAGAGCGCAGGTCCAGGCTGGTCATGCCCGGGTCTCGGGTCATGTTGAGCAAGGCCTCCATGACATCCCAGCGGAAGCGCCCTCGCTCGGCTATTTTGACTCCCGGGATTCGAAGTCCCTCGTGAAATACCTCGGTGGCGCGAGGGCACATTCCTCCCGGGTCTATGCCGCCGATATCGGTCACATGGGTAAAGTTTGCCGACCAGCCTGCCAGTTGGCCCTTGAAGTGGATGGGTGTAATTATGTAGACATCAGACTGATGGTACGCGGCAATGTAGGGATCATTGAGCAAGAATATGTCATCCTCGCCGACGCCCTCAACGCCGAAGCGGTTGAGTATGCTCTTACAGGCCGCCGACGCGCATACGATGTGCCAGGTGGCCCCTGCCCCGGCGACAAGGATGTCACCGTTGGCGCGGTAAAGACCTACCATGAAATCATGGGCCTCGGTCGTGGTGGGCGAACCCGATACTCTCTTCAGGGTCAAGCCCATTTCATCGGTGATCTGCCACAGTTTGTGCCTGATGATTTCAAAGGTTATGGGGTCAACTTTGGTGAGCATTCAGTTCTCCGCCACGGTTATTTCAAAAGAGGCCCGAAGACCTCTTTGACAAATGGGTAGACCTCAGCGTATCGGAGCACATGCTCCTTCTCGCCCTCTTTGTGGTATTTCACCTCTTTTAGCCGCAAAGTTTCCGGGTCAAGAAAGTCAGTGGGAACATCGACGCGGGAAGCCTGCTGCAAGGTAGCCCGGCTGTAAAGTGTAGATACCTCTTTTGTAAGGAACCAGTTGGCGAATACTTTGGCGGCATTCGGGTGCGGCGCCCTGTTTAGCAGGCTCAGACAACTCAGCCCGCCGGTCAACCACGCCCCTTCTTCTATCCTGGCCCATTTAATTGGGGCGCCCTTACCCATGAATTCGCCCGCTATCGATGTCTGCACGCCGATGCCGATGGGATTTTTCCCCCGGGCCACCCACTCCACCGGTAAGAGCCGGTCCCGCATTATGATAGGTTCCTGCTTGACAAAATCACGGACATAATTCTTCCCGAGATTGGGCATCACCCAACCCCACAACTGGACGAGCGCCGCAGCCTGGCCCGGCCCTGCGGGATCACCCATGACGATCTTGCCTTTCCATGAGGTGCCCAACAGATCACGGTATGATTTGAGCTGTGATGGCCTGACCACGTCCGTATTCATTAACACCGTCATCGCCTCAAAGTAGCTTCCAGCCACAACATAGTTTTCTTCGGTGTCTATGAAAATTGGCCCCTGTTCGCCCCACCATGCCCTGGGGTCCAATACCTCAGGCAACACTAACAGTGGTTTGATGGGATCGAAAAGGCCGGCCGGTTTCATACTGGCGGTCATGGAACCCGGACCGCTCAGGACCAGATCGCCAAGAAAAAGGCCGGCCGATCGCTCTTTGGCCAGCTTGGTCTCGAGCTCTCCCGGGGAGCCGGCAATGAACTCTGCCTCCATCCCGTACGTTTTCCTGAAGGCATCGGCCAGCACTCTTCGAGCCTCAGCGGAGGCTCCGGTGTAAATGAGGAGACTGCCCTCCTCTTTTGCCCGGGCCAGCGTCTTCTGCCAGTCATCTTCCGGGACTGATTTCCCGGGCGAGGCTTTGGTTTCGCCAACCGGGGGCGTTACCGGGGGTGGTAAGATTTTTTCCTGGCATGCGCCCGCGGCCAGTACAAAGACTATCAGCAATGGCAGAAGGTACAATTTTGTGTTGTTCACCATGTTTTCTCCTCTCACCGGCCGAGAATTGTTGTCAGCGACAGGTGATCACTGGCCAGGGCCAGGGTTTGCATCAAGCTTAATTCGTTCCCTGGCCAGCTTTTCTCCCGTTTCATAATGTGCTCCCCTCAGAGCCAGCTCGGCTTCTGCTTGGTTCTGGTCGCTCCAGAAACCCAGCGAGTAACCGAACCATGGCGTCCGGGGCGTCAGGGTTGGTAACCCCTCTTCTTCCCAGATCTTTTTGGCCTTTTCCATGAAATCCTTTCGGGGAAGAGAGACCGGAGGGTAGTCCCACTTTCGTGTCGCGTCGATCAGGATTGCGGAACCAGGGTGGCTGTAATAAGCGAAGTCCTGTTCGGTAGGGGGAAATCCTGAAGGGTCGAGCATCGGCACCCTGCCTGAAATGATCTTGACGTCTCGCTCCGGCTGCATTCGAAAAGTGAGCGCCCAATTTACCGAGTCCTGGTCTTCAGGATCGATGTCATCGTCCACCACAATGGTGATCTTGCCGTATTGAGGGTTAAGGGCCGCGCAGCCATTTAGCGCCTGCCATGCCGCCGAAGGATGTGACTTCCTCATCCTTATTATGGTGTAACTGAGGCCGGCGCAGCTCTCCAGAAAAGTAACTCCCAGTATGCCGGGTATGTTGCAATCATGTTTCAGAAATTTGTAATAGATTGCTTCGTTACTCAGTTGCCTCAACTTGGTCGCCTCGCTTGGAGGAAATTCGCCCATGAAGGCATTATAGATTGGGTTGTGCCGGTGGCAAATACAGGTCACGTTGAAATAGGGACTTATTTTTTCCATGCCCATGAAGCCGGAAAATTCTCCGAAGGGCGCTTCTCTTTCTAGGGAATCCGTCGGAATCAGCCCTTCGATGACGATTTCCGCGGTAGCAGGCACCTCAAGGTCAATGGTCTGGCACTTCACCAGTTGCACCGCCGATCCTGATAGTCCGCCGGCCACCGCCACTTCGTCTTTGCCATAGGGCAGCTTGGCCGTTGCCGTCAGCCCGATGTTTGGCGAAGCGCCGATGACAATTGCTGCCGGAAGAGGGACCCCTCTGGCCTTGCATCTCTCCCAGTGTACTCTGAGATGTTGCGGGGGCTCCGAGCATACGCCAAGCCTGTCCCTGCTTTTTACCATGGCGCGGTAATTCCCTATGTTGCGTGCCCCGGTGTCAGGGTCTTTGGTCATGAAGTTGGCCGCTGAAAAATAGGGAGCGTTGTCAAACCCGGGGGTCACTATCGGAACGGGGAACTCTTCTATTCCGCCATGTTCGAGTAAGTTCGGACCCAGATGAATTTCTTCTTGGACCGGGCCGGAACGGACTATCTCCGGTTCCAGAGGAGACAACTGGGCTCGCGCCCACCTGTCGGCAATTTCCGCGGGCTGGCACATAAGGGAAATAGCGTAAACTTCACGCGAGGCGGCATGACAGGCCAGCAGCACCGATGACCGATAATGTTTTTCCGTAACATCGGTCACGTTTTCAAACAGGAAGGCCTTTCTTTTTTCTTCAGGGAGTCCCCGGAATTGCCAGCGCACAAGCGGGTACAACTCCGTGTCCTTATTGATCGGACGCTTTATGCGCACCAGCTTCTGGTGGGCCTCAAGGGCGGCTACATGGTCTCTTAAGTCGCGGTAGTATGCCATCGGTTAGGTTTCCGTGTGTGTCTTCAATAGCCGGGCTGCCGGTTTATCAAGGTCATTTCTTCATCAAAGGGCCAAAGACCTGCCTTGCAAATTCATACACTTCGAATCGCTGTTGGAAAGCCTCCTCTGTTTCCATTCGATAATACTTGACTCCGGGCTTCCGTACGGTTACGGCGTCAAGAAAGTCGGTGGGCACATCATCTCGAGCGCTTTGGGCCAAGACGGATTTGCTGAGAAGCGTTTGCGCCTCTTTGGTCAGAAACCAGTTTATGAACAGCCTGGCGGCGTTGGGATTAGGTTGATGGTTGAATACGGCCATAAACCCGCCGAGGCCGGACAAGACGCCTCCTTCACCCATTTCCAGGGCCTGCAAGGGGGCTTTGGCCTGCATAAAAGTAGCCAGGTCTTGTGCCCTGGGCGCAAGAACCACAGGATATTTTCCCCGCGCCACCCATTCCACTTGCAGACGGTCATCGGCAATGATAACCGGCTCTTGTCGGGCTAACTTGCCCAGGTAATCTTTACCGAGTTCCGTCAGCATCCAGCCTATGGCCTGGGTGAACGTAGCGGTTCTTCCCGGACGGGTTGGATCTCCCATTACCACCTGACCCTTCCATTTTGGGCCGAGCAAATCACGATAATACTTTATCTCGCCGGGTTTAACCATATCGGTATTGATGTTAACGTATGCCTCGACAGATAGAATAGTGCCGAGAATATACTTATCACGGTCAACGAATATTGGGCCCTGCCCGCCGTACCAGGCGCGAGGCTCCAGCACCTCAGGCAGAAGCAGCATGTTATTCAGGGGCTCCAGCATTCCATCCGGCTTGAGACTGTCCTGGTGAGTGGTGCCACCACCGATGTAGACATCGGCCAGATACAGTCCCGCCCTCCGCTGTGTCGCAAGTTTGACCACCTGCTCCGTCCCGCGGCCGACAACGAACTCAAGATCTATGCCAAACTTGTCCTTGAAAGCGGGAGTCAGGGCGGCCCGTTCCTCGGGGCCCATCCCGGTATAGACTACTGCTTTCCCTTCTTTCCTGGCCCCGGCCAGGATTCTTTCCCATTCCTCTTGCCAGGGTTGCATGGAAACCCGATCGGTTCCCTTCGGCGCCGAGGGTTCCGGAATGGTCGCCGGCCTGGCGCAACCCATGAGTACAAAAAAGGTTCCGATTAGAATGCCCGGAATCACAAACCCTTTCATCGCTGCAACTCCATTGATATCATTTTTGTTTGGTATTGGTCCTCGCACCCGCCCAGTCGGGATGGTCTTCTTTTTGCAGGAACTCCACACCTGATGGGTCTCTCAAAGGCGTGAAGATGAACGCCATCCACTCGGCAGGGGTCTCTTCGCTGTCGTTAAAGTGCTGGTGTTCACATCCATTGGGCTTGACCGGAAGGAGAATCAGGTCGCCCTCTTCCCAGGGATATTTCGTTCCATCAACCAGGGTGTAGCCGCTGCCGCCAATGACAAAAAGGGCCAAACCGCCCTGGTGAACATGCTTCCCGGAGTGTTTCTTGATGCGATTGATGAAGATACGCCATCCGGTTACGCTGAGTTTGTCCCAAATTCCGTCATGCGAGTAGTATTTCGATAGCCCTTGTCGCCCTTGTTCCCAGCCCAGTTCCTTGCCCTTGATGACTATGCCGCCTTCCTGGCGCCGTTTTATGCGTTCGTTGTCGATTCGCCTCAGACCGTCATAGATGGTTTCCTGGGGCTCAGGTCCCCGCGTGCGTTCTGCGAGTCTTTCGACCATTGCTGTGGCCCTTCCTGTCGAAATTCGTTCGGCTATTTGACCTGAAAGATTTCTTTGGCTATTGCCAGCATGGGCACTTTCTTGTTCCAGTACTCGGGCTTGTCCATGCCAATGTACTTGATCCCTGGCTGACGGATGTTTTCCGGTTCCAGAAAATCGGTAGGCACATCCAGTCTGGCGCTCTGGTAGCCGTGTGCTTTGGAAAAAACCGCTCCTCCTTCTTTGGTAAGCGCCCAGTTGACAAAAAGCCTGGCTGCGTTCGGATGCGGGGCTTTAGTTACCAGCATGAGGCATCCGGCCCCGGCGGTGGTATATGTACCATCTTTCGGCGTGACCAGATCAATGGGAGTTCCGGCTTTTTTCAAATTGATTAGCTCTTCTCCTTTGATGGCGATGCCCACCGGGTATTTGCCTCGTGCCACCCACTCCGCGAGCAACCGGGAATCCCTGCCGATAACTGGTTCTTGCCTGGCGAGCTGACGGAAATAGTCCAGGCCCACCAGGAAACTGGCCCCAGTGAACCAGGCATTTCCCGACCCAATATTGGACGGGTCTTCCATAACCATCTTTCCTTTCCATTTTGGGTTGAGAAGGTCCGAATAAGAGGCTATTTCGCCAGGCCTTACCATGGACCGGTTGATTACGATCGGCGGCTTGGGAGAGGCAAGGATAGCTATCTGGTAACGGTCGTCATCGGCCCACAGGAGGTCGCCGCCGTACCAGGCGCTTTTATTTAGCGCTTCAGGGATGATTATTATCTTATCCAGCGGGTCGAGGAGACCCAACGGCCCCAGAATATCGGCCGTGCCGCCGGTGCCTGCCATGAACAAGTCGGCGACATAGAGGCCGGCGGCGTGTTCCTTGCGCAATCTGGCCACACTTTCAGGAGCCCGGCCGGGAACGACATTCAGTTCTACGCCGAACTTCTCCTTCATCACTTTCGTCAGTACCTCGCGGACCTCGGGCCCGATGGAACTGTAAATGACGATCTCGCCTTCCTTTTTGGCATCGCGCTGAATCCTCTGCCACTCTGATTCCCACGGGTCTTTGCTAACCGGGGATTCGGATGGTTTTACCGTCGGAGCGGCAGTGGTCGGACTTTCGCCGCGCGAAGGCACGCAGGCTAGCAGGATAGCCAGTAGTAAGAGACACGAGACAATGGCGGAAACTTTCTTGTTTGTCATGATACCCCCTATTTCAATAAGGACGCAAATATCTCTTTTGTCATTTCCCTGGTCTTCATTCTTTCAAAGGCGCTCTCCTCGGTGGCCTGGTTGACATACTTGTATCCCGGCTTCACCCGGAATTCAGGGTCTATCCAGTTGGGTACCACGTCAACGCGAGCGCTCTGCTGACCGGATGCTTCGGCGAAAACCATCTGTCCTTCACGTGTCAGTAGCCAATTGATGAACACACTGGCCGCGGCCGGGTGCTGTGCCTTGTTAGAACGAGAGATTATTCCCTCGCCGGAGCTGAAATCCGACCCCTCGATAGGCCAGATCACTTTCAAAGGCGCGCCTTCCTTAACAAATGCGGTCAATATCTCCGTTGCCGGAGCTATCATAATAGGGTACTTGCCCCTGGCTCCCCACTCCACCTGCTGCCGCCTATCGCGGGTGATTACCGGCTCTTGCCTTGCCAGTTCGCGCAGGTACTCCTGACCCATTAAATGCCAGACAAGTGTCGACATTACGGAATTGCCGGCCCCTGCTACCGTCGGGTCCTGCATGACTATTCTGCCCTTCCACTTCGGGTCAAGGAGATCCCGGTAGGATTTCATCTCGTCTGGCCGGACCAGTTCGCTGTTTACGGCGATGGTAATGGTTGGCTTATAAACAAAGGCCACGGCATAGCGATCTTTGCCTACATAGTTGATGGTCTGATCCATCCACCCGTCCGTGTCCGTCACTTCCGGGAGGAGCAGCACCGAATCAACTCCCGATTCAATAAGACCAGCCTGCTTGTAATCAACCTGACTCGAAATCCCCGATAAGAAGACATCTTCGAGAAAAAGGCCGGCACGTCGCTGCGCCAGGACTTTAGGTATCAGCTCGGTTGATCTGCCGATCGTAAACACGAGTTCGATTCCGTGCTTCTTCCTGAAGTTCTCGGTCAACGGCTGCCGTATTTCGCTTCCCATTGAATATATCGCCACCTTTCCCTCTTTCTTGGCAGCATCAAGCAAGCTGTTCCATTTGGTAGGGGATGTCTGCCCGGTAGGGGGGAAGCTTCGCTTCAACTGCAGCCGAGTTCACCTTAGCCCCGGATGGAGGCCCGGGCGCACAACTCAGCATGGGGACAAGGGACGTAACTAATAGTGTTGGAATGACCAATACTATTTGGATGACCTCTTTCATAATACTACCCCTTCTTGAAATGATTCTTGCGGAAAGTCCAGGCTGCCTGACTAACCTGTGTCAAGCACCGAGTTCTTTAAACAGGGATGCCCATTTCTGGTGCAGTTCGGCCGACAACTCGGAACTGGCCCGAGCGATGGGATACCACTGTGCTTTGTGCTCATAGGGCCGGCAACAATCGATCAACACTCTGGAAGCGAGAAGGGGTTTGGGAGTCAGTTTGGCTTTCCTTTTGTCCTCTTCGGGTGTGATCGGATCAGACGAGGTGCTGCCGCACCGCCGGATTATTTGAATCGATCGCTCCGGATCGGCCCTCGTAGCAAAGGCCCACATAACCCGGTTAAGGTTCGAGGGGTCTATATCATCGTCAACCAGGATGTACTGCCTGCCGGTTATGCCCCCCAACTGCATGGCTAGCAGGCCCACATCCGTGGAATGGCCGGCGTACATTTGCTTGATAGAGATGATGGCAGTCAGCAGGGCTCCCCCTTCTTCCGGGCACCATACCCCGTTGATTCCCGGGATGCCGTGTTTGTCCAGGCCGCCCCAGATCGCCGCCGACCGGCTTATGGCGCTCAACAAACTATTGATCCCTGGTGGTACAGCCGGAGAGCCGGAAGTGAGGATCGGGTCATTTCTATGGAAGACATTCTTGACCCGGATAACGGGCTCGGGGACGGGCGTGAGGCCGAGATTGGCGTAATAGCCGTGCCATTCCCCAAAAGGCCCTTCGTCGGCATATTCTCCGGGATGACACTCTCCCTCGATAACGATCTCGGCATTCGCTGGCAACGGCAACCCGGTGTGTGGGCCCTTGATCACTTGAAGCGGTTCGCCCTTAATTCCGCCGGCATAATCGTATTCCGAAACGCCCCACGGCACCACGGTGCTCTGGCTGGTGAACCATAACGTGGGATCCAGGCCGATGGCAATGGCTACCGGCATAACCTTCCCCTGGCTGAAGTACTTTTCATCCGCGATGATTCTGCCATGTCTTCCTTCCAGAACATGCAGGGCGATACGGTTTTGGTCGATCGTCATGCAGCGATATGTCCCGAGGTTTACCCATCCCGTATCTGGGTCCTCCTGGATCACGGCGTGGCATGTCCCGATATAGCGCCCGCCATCCATTTCATGACACCGTGGGTTAGGAAATTTTGTAACATCGATCTTGCTTCCGGAAAAAGAGTTTTCCATCACTGCCCCGGAGGAAACAAAACGGGGTGGAATGGGCTTTATCTCCCTTAGTTTACAGACCCACGCACGCACCAAAGCCATAGGATCGGGATTGTTATCGGGAAGGGGCAGATTCAGAGCTGCGGACAATCTCTTGAGGGAAGATATCTCGCCAAACAAAGCACGGTATCCCTGAGGATATCCCTGGATTTTATCGAACAAGAGGGCCGGAACGGGCCGCTTCCCTTCCCGGTAGGCCAATTCAGCGATAGTGCTCATCTCGAGGTCCCAGTTCGCTCCCTCGATCTGCTTCAGTTCTCCCCACTTTTCAACATCGGCCAGGAAACTTCTGAGGTCATGGTAAATCATTTTGTGTCCTTTGCTCTTTTACAGTGACATGGAGTAACCGGTTATTTCGATCTCGCCCAATCCGGATGCTCCGCCTTTTGAATGATGCCCATATTGACGGCGTCGACTATCGAGTGAAAAATAAAGGCCATCCATTCCGCCGGCTGGTCCGGATTCCTGCTAAAGTGCTGGTGCTCCACTCCCCCCGGTTTCACCGGCAGCAGTATCAGGTCTCCTGTTTTCCATTCAAATTTCTCGCCATCGACCACGGTGAACCCCTCACCGTCGAGAACGAAGAGCGCCAAACCGCCCTGGTGAACATGCTTACCGGAATGCTTTTGGATGCGGTTTATGAAGATGCTCCAGCCGGGAGTAGCCACCTTGTCCCAGTCGCCTCGCTGGATGTAGTACTTGATGAACCCCTGCCGGTTCTGTTCAAAGTTAATTTCCTTTCCCTTCAGTACTACCTTTCCCTCAGAGGTCTGCCGCGCCAGTTCTCCGAGCTCCCTGACCGCGGTGTCATACTTGGTTTCCCGGGGCTCCGGTTCTTTCTTTCTTTCGGCCAGTTTTTCTACCATTATTTCGCCTTTCGAGATGCTGTGGACATAAAGTATTTGCTGTTCGTCATTGCAATGCCAGCAGGTCGCCCCATTTCTTCTTTACCGTGTTCGAAAGATCGCTGTCTATTGCGATTTCTTTTGGAAACTCGTCTTTCCACTCATAGGGCTTGCAAGCATCGACAATGGCCCGTGAATTGTAGAAAGCTTTGGTCGGTTTTCTTATGGTTGGGTCAAGAGGTGTGCTCCATGCTCTCCTGATGATATCGATGCTGCTTTGCGGATCGGAACGGGTGCATATCGCCCACAAGACCTCCTGCGTGTCGGTGGGGTCGATATCCTCATCGACGACAACAACGTATCTACCCATGTAAGCGCCGGCCCTCGATTGACAGGCCAGAAAGCCGGCCTGGCGGGCATGTCCGGCGTACCGCTGCTTGATGGAGACTACGAGGAAGAGCTGGCCCGAAATACCCTGCCAGGCGCCCTGGATATCGGGTAATCCCATCTCCTCAAGCTCGCTGTGGAGCATGGCGCTGGCCAGCAATGCCCGGTAATAGCTAGAATCACCCGGGTATTTGGCTGGAGGGCAACCCAGGATGACGGGATTGTTTCTGTGGTAGATTCTTTCAACCTTAACGATAGGGGCCGGACGGTCTTTGCTGGCATAGTAACCGGTCCACTCACCGAAGGGCCCTTCTATTCGGTAGTCACCGGGAGGGACCCAGCCCGTGACCACGATCTCGCTGTCAGCGGGGAAAGGGAGACCGGTAACTTCGTCCTTGATCACTTTCACCGGCTCGTTAAGGATAGCCCCCAAATAGGAATATTCGGTCCCTGGAGGCATGCCCAGGAAGCCAACCCCAAAGATCAGCGGGTGATGCCCGAAAGACATGGCCACGGGACACGGCGTTTTATGGGCGTGGTACTTCTCATAGTGCTGCCTTCCGTGTTTGCCTGGCGAAATGTACAGCGCGGTGGTCTGGTGGTCATGGACCATTATCCTGTAAGTCCCGATGTTTATTTCCCCTGTATCCGGGTCCCGGGTAATAATGGCGTCACCGGTGCCGATATAACGGCCGCCATCCAGTTCGTGCCACCTGGGAACAGGAAACTCGAAGAGGTCTATGTCTTTGCCGGCATGAACGTTCTCCAAAACCGGCCCCGATGTTACCTGCTCCACCGGGAAAGACCCCGCTCTGCTGTTCCATACTTTGATCTCCCGCCGGAGGCTGGCTAGCAACGCCTTGCTGTCCATGTCCGGATTCAGGTTCAAGGTCGTGGCCACCCGGGGGGCGTCAGAGTTTGAACCGGTCAAAACCCGGTATCCTCTGACATAACCCTTGATCTCATCAAACAGGAGGGCGTAGTTGGTGGTACGCTTATTACACACGTCGGTCAGGCAGCCCATTTCCAGGTCCCAGTCGGCTGACTTTATTTCTCTTAGTTCGTCCAGTTGGGCAACTTTGGCAAGCCAGGTGCGAAGGTCATCCATTTTGGGTTTCTTTCACTACCAGTTTTTTAGCCGGCAAAAGTCTTAAACTTCTCTTTCAGGGACCGAGCCAGGGCAGGGTCAAAATCAACCGGTTTGGGGAATTGGTCTTTCCATTCATAGGGCTTGCAGGCGTCGATAATGGCACGGGAATTGAAATAGGCCTCGGCCGGTTTGCGCATAATGGGGTCCAGAGGGGTGCTTCTGGTGCGCCGGAGTATGTCGATGTCTTTTTCCGGGTCCGACCTGGTGCTTAAAGCCCACATTACGTCGTTGTTATTGGTGGGATCTATGTCCTCGTCCACGACCATTACATATCTGTTCATGCTGCCGCCCCGCGCCAGTTGCGAGGCCAGCAGGGCGGTTTGCCTGGCATGCCCGGCATAACGTTGTTTGATGGCCACGGTAATGAATTGCTGCAGGGCCATTTCGTGGAAGAAAACGCCAACCAGGTCAGGCACGCCCGCTTTGACCAGGTCGTTATGGAGATTGGCGCTGCACATCAGGCACTGGTAATAGTTCGAGTCGCTGGGCGGCCGGCCGGGAGGAGAGCCGAGTATTATAGGGTCGTTGCGATGGTAGATACGTTCCACTTCGATTATCGGAGACATCACCTCGCCGCTGGCATAGTAACCGGTAAATTCCCCAAAAGGCCCCTCCAGTCTCTTCTTGCCTGGCGGCGACCAACCTACCAGCACCGCCTCGCTGTTGGCGGGGATAGGCAGCCCGGTTGTTTCTTCCTGTATCACCTCCACCGGCTCTCTGGCTATGGCCCCGATGTTTTCGTATTCTGAGCCCGGCGGCAATTCAAAACATGCCATCCTGAATACTAAGGGATGGTGCCCGATGGACACTGCGATCGGCGCCGGCAGGCCGCGGGAGTGGTATTTCAGGATATGGTTTTCCCCATGTCTGGCGGGAGCCATGTAAATCCCGAGTGTTTTCCGGTCATGTACCATGACACGATAGGTGCCTAAATTGACCTGCCCGGTATCCATGTCTCGAGTGATGACGGCGTCGCCGGTGCCGATGTACCGTCCCCCGTCCTCTTCATGCCACAGGGGAACAGGAAACTTTAACAGGTCGATCGCGTCTCCCGAAAGAATGTTTTCCTGGACCGGGCCTGTGGAGACAACTTTAGGCCGGTAATAGCCAAGATCTTTTTCCCACTGTGAGAGTTTTTCCGCTACCATATGCACCAGGGGCAATCCGGAATACCCGCCAGGCAGGTTAAGGGTCAGGCCCACCAGACTCGGAGTCCCGGTGGAGCTTGTTACCACTCTGAGGCCGGCCGGGTAGCCCTTGATGTTATCGAAGAGCAGTGCCGGGCTCTTCCTCCTGGACCAGTTGATCGCCGTTAGACAGCCAATTTCCAGTTTCCAGTCCGCTCCGTTTACTTTTTCCAACTCCCCCATCTTTTCAACCTGGTCCAACCATTCGCGTAAGCTCTCGGCCAATTTAAGTACTCCGTTTTCGTTCGACCTAACTCTCGACCTTGTAAGCGGTACTGGTTCGTCGCCTCAGGTTTTCCAGGAACTCCTGTATTTGCTCATCGCTCCTGAGCTTTGACTTGTCGTAGGTATCATAGTGGACCATTTCGGCGAGTCTTCTACGGTATGCCGGACTGGCCTTGTAGGCCGGATATCCGACCGGCACGACGGTGTGAACGCCTAAGACTGCAGGAATGCCGAGCAAATCCTTTATGCGACTCTCCCAAGTATTGTTGACACTGACCCATTGGGCTCCGAGCCCGAGAGCGCCAGCCGCTAAGTGAATGAGCTGGGTGGCATTGGCCATATTTTTGTAGAAAGTCGCCATGGGCCCGCCCTCGCCGCCATAAAAATGGCTGGCTAGCACGGTAGCCTGAAAGGTCCGCGGGTCGCCGCACACAACAATAACCACAGGGGCATCCCTGAAACCGACCTCTTCTTTGGCAGTGGCGAAGGCCGGATGCCGCAGCTCCTTCAGCCTGGTTTGCTCTATTATCCGGTTGCGCTTCCTCGAATCCATGAAGATCTGGAATAGTTTCTCTCTCAGGACTTTCTCCCTGACCACGACGAACTCCCAGGGTTGACCGTTGGCGCCCGACATGGCCCACCTGGCAGTTTCCAGAATTTTTTCGATGAATTCATCGGGTATCGGGTCAGGTTTGAACTGACGAATGCACCGTCGCTTTCTTACCACTCGCAGGAATTGATCGAAATCCATTTTTCCCTTTCTGTCTCTGGCTGAGTATTGCATGAGGCTCCTAAGAATCTGCTGAAAGCGCGGCGACGAAGCCGCTTTCATTAAGCGTCCTCACGTAATGAAGGTCCCAGGCTTCAAGAGGATTCAAGTTTCTAAGTTCGGGGTCCTCCTGCAGCGCCATCTGGTATACGGTCTGGATGGAAACTGCTGTTGGGTACAAAGCAGGCGTCAGAACGGAAGAACTTGCCTGGTAGTGGCGCTCCATGATTTCCGGGTCGTCAGCCAGATCCTTGTTTTTGGTGTGCTCTCTTAGCAAAGCTATGCTGGCTTCCCTGTGAGTCTTGTAATGATGGATGCCGTGAGAAAGCGCTTTGAGGACGTTGAGCAACCCTTCCTCATTCTGCTCAGCAAATTTGGTAGTCGTTAATACTGTTATGCCGTTGATGGTCTCCAGTGAGGTTTCCGCCAGCACCGTCAAGCCTCTTCTGCGGGCCAGTAGTTCCCAGGGCGGGGAAAGGATGGATAAGTCGGCCTCGCCCGATACCAGCTTTTCAAGTTTGTCCTTGTTCTCCGAGCGTCGCGGCAGATAGGACATGACCAGTCCGGATTGGTGAACGTCAATTCCTGCCAGGCGCAAATGGAACCTTTCCGAGAGTTCCGGGTGCTGGCCATGTTCGGAGCCCAGGTATTTTTTCCCTCTGAGTTGCATCACGCTGGATACTTCCGGCCTGGCCACCAGGTATCTATCCTCGCGGTTGAGAGTTTGAGCCACGTAGACCACCGGCGCGCCTCTCATGCGCAGCGAATATGGAGAGGTATGGTTGCCAAAAATCATATGCCAGGAACCACTGAGAAGGCCTTCTTCGGCCTCTTTTGTGTTCTGGACGAGAGTGATAGCCGGGTCCAGGCCGTACTTGCTCCAGAGGCCCTGGTCGGCGATGGTGTTCAGCACCGGCAACATGACTGCGGCCCGGTATATGATATTCAGTTTTTGCTTCTTTGAAGTCATCCCTTGATCCTTTTTCGACGCTTGGCTATTCTTAATGATTACCCTGCTTTATTGCAGCAGTTCGCTGCCGAGGCGTATGTCACAAATATGGGCTAGGTATGTACTTTCCGCTTCCATCGCTGGCCAGTATCTTTCCATCTTCAACGATAACCTCTCCCCGGCGCATCGTCAGCACCGGCCACCCCTTAAATTCCCACCCTTCCCAGATGGACCAGTCCGAAAGCGAATGGAGCATCTTCCACGACACATTGACCTTCTTGTTAAGGTCCACCACGACGAGGTCGGCATCGGATCCCACATTGAGCGCGCCCTTTCGAGGATAAAGGCCGAAGGTCATGGCGGGATTCTGGCAGGCCACTTCGACGACTTTCGGTAACGTAATCCTGCCTTTGTTCACCCCTTCGCTGATCAGCACCGGCAACTGCATCTCGGTAAGATTTCCCAGTCCCCTGGGGGCATCCCACATTATCCCCTCCTTATCCTTCAAAGTGTATCCAATGTGATCGGACCCCATGGTATCAATTATCCCGTCCTTTATTCCCTGCCATAGCCGGTCGTTATCGGCCCTGGCCCTGAGAGGCGGGTTCACCCGCCCCAGCGGTGGGTTATCTGCCAGCAGCCCGCGGTCCTGGCTGGTATGTGTCAGATACTGGGCGCATGTTTCCCCGATCACATCGACCCCGTCCGCTTTGCCCTGGGCCAGGATATCCACTCCCTCCTTGATGGTGATGTGGACGATGTAAATAGGACAGCCGGTTATCTTGGAGAAGTAGATATTCCGCATCATCGATTCCGCCTCGACGAAATTGGGTCTCGAATCGTTCCAGGCGGGGAAATCCATCCTGCCAGCCTTGATGAGCCTTTCCCTCAGGACAGCAGCGAGGTCCCAGTTCTCGCAGTGCACCATAGCCCGGTTTATACCGCCCATTTTGGCGATCTGCTCAAAAATGGTGAACCGGGAAACGTCATCAACGGTGGCCTCGGCGGCGGAGACCTTGAACGAAGTTACTCCCAGGCTGGGACAGTCCGGCATCTGGCTGAAACCCAACTGGTCCCCCGGGCGGGCGAACACATGGAAGAAGGCATCCACGATGCCATTCTCTTCGAATACTCGCTTACCCTCTTCTATACCCTTTAGAGGGCCGTCTTCGCGCCTGGTTATCAGGAAGATACCCAGGGTAGTCACTCCGCCGGCGGCTGCGGCCCTCGTCTCGGTGCGGCATTCATACGGGTATCGTTCTATCGTCCACGGGTGAAAGTGAGGATCTATCACCCCAGGAAGGATATGGTTGCCTTTGACGTCGATGGTCTTTCTACCCGGCGGCAAAATGCTTTCGTCACCGATGGCCACAACCCTGCCCTTATCTATGGCTACTGCCGCCCTGGTGACATCGCGCGGCGTCACCACATTTCCATTTCTTACGATCAGGTCTACGGGCAACTTGATACTCCTTATCTTAAAAGACTTATCGTATTCTGAAGATTTCTTTGGCCACGTCTTGCATGGGAATTTTTTGACTCGAATATTCGTGTTTGTCCTGGTTAAAGTATTTGATCCCCGGCTGGCGAACATTTTCCGGTTCCAGGAAATCGGTGGGCACATCATTCCTGGAGCTCTGGTAGCCGTGAGCCCTTGACAGGATAGTGCCGCCTTCCCTGGTCAGCGCCCAGTTAATGAACAGCTTTGCCGCGGCAGGATGTGGCGCTCTGCTTACCAGCGACAAACAGGCGGCGCCAGCGGTAACATAAGTGCCTTCTTTGGGTGTTACGAAATCCAGGGGGGCACCCGCTTTCTTGAATGCCGTTATCTCTTCGCCCTTTATGGCTAGACCGACGGGGTATTTTCCCCGGGCGACGCCTTCCGCCAACACGCGCGAATCCCGGCTGATGACCGGTTCCTGTTTGGCCAGAGAACGAAGGTAATCCAGGTCCATAACGGCCGTGGCTATGGCGGTAATCCAGGCATTGCCAGACCCCAGGGTAGACGGGTCTTCCATGGCGATTTCCCCTTTCCATTTAGAGTCAAGAAGGTCCCTGTATGAGGCTATTTCACCGGTTCTCACGATCTGGGTGTTGATCGAAATAGGCACTTTGGGAGAAGCCAGGAGGGAAAGCTGATAGCCGTCTTTGTCCACCCATGGCACTTCTCCTTCCCACCAGGATTTCTTGTCGAGGGCTTCAGGGAGGAATATTATTCCGGCCATGGGGTCCAGGATACCCTCGGGCGCGAGGATCGCCGTAGGGGAGCCGGTGCCGGTCATGAAAATGTCGAGCAGATAAAGGCCTGCCGAACGCTCGCGCCGCAGCTTTGTTATGAGCTCCGGCGCCCTCCCTACGACCATGTCCAGCTCGATGCCAAATCTGTCTCTCAACACCCGTATTAGGGTTTCCCGCACCTCGGGGCCGCCGGCGTAGTATATGCTCAGGGCTTTTTCTCTTCTCGCTTCCAGGCTCACCTTCTCCCACTCGTTTTCCCAGGACTCCTTCATGACAGCAGGACGCGACGGCGTGGCCGCACCCGGCCCGGTCGTTTGACCCGGAGTTGCTTGCGGACCGCAAGCGGTCAGGACAACCGATAGCACCAATGCGAGACTGGTGGCCAAATTTCTGGTTCTCAACTTCGATCCCCTTTCGCGCGGCAAACTGTGTTCGACTGGCCGAGTGTGAACAGGGGCTCCCATTTTTTCAGGGCAGCACTGAGAAGTGGGCGCAAGTCCATGGGGTTAACTTCCCTCCGGGATTACAGGCAAAGACACAATCAGCCGGGTCGACTTTCCGGTCATTTCCACGGCCATCAATTTGATGCCTCGCTTATGACCTTTTTCGATATTTCCAGCCACTTGCTCAGCACCGGGAGGAACTGCTCAGAGTCCTGGAAATATTTTTCCCCGGCCACCGGGATCCACAAGGGATCAATTCCCTCTGCAGGAACATCAACCCTGGTACTGGGATTGCCGAAACTCCTGGAGAAAACGGTCTGGCCTTCTTTCGTCAACACCCAGTTAACAAAGATCTTGGCTGCATTGGGATGGGCAGGCCTCGCGGACATGCCCATCGCTCCGGCGGCAGCGCTAATGCGGTTCTCTTCTTTGATCAGGGCCAGCTTCAGGGGTGCTCCCAGGTTTAGAAAGTTTGTTACTTCCTCCGTCCTGGGTCCGAGGCCGATGCCATATTTCCCCCGGGCCACTTCCTCCACCTGGAGATGGGTATCTCTTTGTACCACCGCTTTCTGATCTTTGATCAGTTGGCGGAGGAAGGTCTTCGTTTCCTCTTCACCCCAAAGCGAGAAGGCCAGGTGGGCCAGGAGGAAATTGCCGCCACCGCTCACCGTGGGATCGTTCATCACGATCTTTCCTTTATATTGGGGTTTCAACAGGTCCCTGTAACTCGTGATTTCCTCTTTGCTTGTCAACGAGGTGTTGATCACCGTGTTTCGGATCATGGCCCCGATCAGCATGATGGCCATGGTCTCTTTATCGACGAAAGGCAATCTCTCGCCTCGCCATGCCTTGGGGTTGACCACTTCGGGAAGAATGAGCACCGGCTCGATCGGCGCCAGCAGTCCATCGGGCTTCATGAGGGAAAGACTGGTGGTGCCGGCGCCGAGGATGTCCGCGGTGTTAAGGCCTGCCCGGCTTTCGGCCTGAAGCTTGGCCAGCATATCCGACCCCCTGGCAAAAGGGGAGAACTCCACGGTGATGTCGTATTTGTCTTTGAATGCCTGGGTGAGGGTAACCCTGGTTTCTGGTCGCCAGATGTTGTATACGGTTACCACGCCCTCTTTCTTGGCTTGCTGCAATGTGGTGTCCCATATCGTGTTCCAACCGGAATCGGTCCCGGGCTGGGAAGTGGAAACGGAAGGAGGGCCCGGGGAGGGAACCGACCCGCGGGCGCAGGCGCCCAGGGCATAAATCAGCGACACGAGAGCGATAAGCGCGGCCATCAACTTGCCGGTATTCACCATGGGTCGTTTTCTTTCGTCGTCCAACAGTAGCTTAACGTTTCTATCTGATACCAAAGATTTCCCTAGCTACGATTGCCATCTCGCCTCTTTTACGGGCATATTCCTGCGTATCCACATTGATGTACTTGATCCCGGGTTGCCGGAGGTTCTCCGGCTCAAGGAAATCGGTCGGCACATCCACGCGCCCGCTCTGGTATTCGGAAGCCCGGGACAAAATAGCTCCGCCTTCCTTTGTCAGAAACCAGTTAATGAATAGTTTGGCCGCGTTAGGGTGAGGCGCCTTATCGATGAATGAGACCGAGCCGCTGCCTCCTCCGGTGACATGGGTGCCTTCTTTAGGGGTGACCAGGGCGAGCGGGGCGCCAGCCTTCTTGAACTGCACGATCTCCGCGCCGTTCACCGCCAGGCCGATGGCATACTTGCCCTTAGCCACCCACTCGGTCAACAACCGGGGTTCCCGGCTGATGAACGGTTCCTGTTGGGCAAACTTGCGGAAATAGTCCTGGCCGAGAAGGCCGACGGCCACGGTAAACCAGGCATTGCCTGACCCCACGGAACTCGGGTCCTCCATCACGATCTTGCCCTTCCATCTGGGATTGAGCAGGTCAGTATAGGACGTTATTTCGCCCTGCTTGACCAGGTCGGTATTGATAGCGAGCGGAACTTTCGGCGAGGCCAATGTTGTCAGTTGGTAATGGCCCTGGTCCACCCACAGGAGATCACCGGTATGCCAGGCCTTTTTATCGAGCGCCTCTGGAAGGATTATGAATTTATCCAACGGTTCCAGGATGCCCTGGGGGGCAAGGGTCTCGGTAGCCGCGCCGGCGCCTCCAACCCAGAGGTCGACCGCGTAGATGCCGGCGCCCCGTTCCTTGAGAAGCCTGGCCAGTCTCTCCGCCTCCCTGGAGATCAGGATTTCCAAATCCACATCATATTGTTCTTTAAATACGTCAATCAGGGTAGTGCGGACCGTAGCCCCTACCGCCGAGTACATCACCAGTTTGCCTTCGTTCCTGGCTTCCTGCTTGACCTTCTCCCAATCTTTTTCCCATGGTTGCTGAGCGCTGGCTGCCCCGGCGGCCGGCGCTGATTGCGGCCTGGCAGGAGGCGGAACAGGTGATTGAGCGCAGGCGCCGAAGACAATGAGAACCGATATCATTAAACAAATGGATGAGATTTTGCTGATTTTCATTTGGCTTCCTTTTCTTAGCGCGCTGCCAGGCACTAGCTCCATAGATGTCCCCATTTCTCCAACGTAACCGCCCTTAACTCATCGCTGGCACGGTTTACCCTCGGGAAGTCTTTTCTCCAGTGATACGGCCTGGTAGCCAACAAGATGGCCCTGGAGTTGGTGAAATCGCCTTTGGCTTTTTGGTCCGGAGACATCCTCGGGTCGAGAGGGGTACTCCAGCAGTCGCGGATGATTTCCAACGATGTGGCCGGATCGCAGCGCGTGGCCAGCGCCCACAGGACATCCTCGTCATTGGTCGGGTCGATGTCCTCGTCCACTACGATGACGAACCGGCCGAGATAGGCCCCTTTGACGCCGGACATGGCCGCCATAGCGACTTGCTTTGCATGGCCGGCGTATTTCTGTTCGATGGAGATAACGTTCAGAAAGCTGGCGCCGCCGGCCCTCATGTGCCACACGCCCCTGATGCCGGGGATCCCGATCTTTTCCAGTTCATACCAGACATTGCTTGATCGGGTCATGTAGCTCGGCACTCCGCAGGCGGGCGGTCTAAGAGGAGGACTGCCCAGGATGATAGGGTCATCGCGGTGCATGAGTCTTTTTACTTTGACGACCGCCTCCTTGCGAACACCCGAACCATAGTACCCGGGCCACTCGCCAAAGGGCCCTTCTTCCCTGGATTCAACTTGCGGAGGCGGGCATTCGCCTTCGATGGCGATCTCGGCGCAAGCCGGAATAGGCAGCCCGGTGTACTCGCCTTTAACCAGTTGCAGCGGTTCTCCCAGGAGCGCGCCTGCCAAGTTGTATTCCTCCACGCCCCAGGGCAAGGCCATGAAGGAAGGCATCCACACCAGCGGATGCGCCCCGAACACCGCGGCCACCGGACAGGACTTTCCCTCTGCCCAATAGCTTTCCCGGATGATCCCTCCCTGGTGGCCCGGGTCGATGTACAAACCCAGCGTATCGCGGTCATGAACTTGCATCCGGTAAGTCGCCACGTTAACCCAACCACCCCTGGGATCCCTCATTATGACCATATCGCCGGTCCCCAAATAGCGGCCTCCATCATGTTCGTGCCACCTCGGCGCCGGGAACTTGAACAGATCGATTGCTCCCTGGTCATGAACGTTTTCCAGGACCGGACCATCCCTGACATGCACCGGCGGCGTTGGCTTCAGTGCACTGAATTTGTCCTTCAGTGAGCGGACCATCTCCATATGGGACAGCTTACCGTGGATGCCCAGAGCCGCCGCCAACCGGCGGGGAGTTGACATAAGATTGGCAACCACCCTGTAACCCGGAGGATACCCCTTGATGCGGTCAAAAAGGAGGGCGGGACCTTCCTTTTCATCGAGTAGCTCGGTTATGGTACCGATCTCGAGGTCCCAGTCAGCCTCTTCCACGCGGGTCAACTCGCCGAGTTCTTCCAGTTGTCTCAGGAAAGGCCGCAAGTCCATGCGTTGTTCCTCAATGTTTTCTCTCAAGTTTTAGCTCTGGGATGCAAGGAAAGAAATTGGTTATTTGATATTGAAGATCTCCTTTGCCATATCCTGCATGGGGATTTTCTGGCTGGAGTATTCGTGTTTATCCTGGTTAAAATATTTCATTCCGGATTGCCGGATATTCTCCGGTTCCAAGAAATCCGTGGCCACGTCCACCCGCGCACTCTGGTAGCCATGGGCCCTGGACAGGATAGTGCCGCCATCCCGGGTGAGAGCCCAGTTAACGAATAGTTTTACCGCGTTGGGGTGCGGGGCCTTGTTGACCACAGACAAACAGCCGGCGGAACCGGTAACGTAGGTGCCTTCACTGGGGGTGACCAACTGGGTAGGGGCGCCCGATTTTTTGAATCTTATTATTTCCTCCCCTTTTATGGCCAGCCCCACCGGGTATTTTCCACGGGCCACCCACTCGGCCAGCAGGCGGGAATCCCTTCCTATGACAGGTTCCTGGGCGCCCAGTTTGCGGAGATAGTCCTTATCGAGAATGGCGGTGGCAACGGCCGTGGCCCAGGCATTGCCCGAACCTAATGTTGAAGGGTCTTCCATGACTATTTTCCCTTTCCATTTGGGGTTCAGCAGGTCTCTATAGGATGTTACCTCGCCGGGTTTCACCAGATCGGTATTGAACGAAATGGGAACTTTGGGAGAGGCCAGGAAGGCCAGTTGATAGTGCCCTTTATCCACCCAGGGCAGGTCACCCTCCCACCATGCTTTCTTGTCGAGGGCCTCAGGAAGAATCAACAGGTTATCAAAGGGATCAAGGATGCCTTGAGGCGCCAGAATCTCGGTGGCGCTCCCAGTCCCCGACATCCAGAGGTCTACCTGGTAAAGACCGGCGCCGCGTTCCCGGTTAAGCTTGACCATGTTCTCGGTGCTTCTCCCTATTACGATATCCAGGTCTAACCCGAACTTCTCCTTAAAACCCTTTATCAGAACATCGCGAACTTCGGGGCCGATAGCGGTATAAATGGTAAGCTTGCCCTCTTTCCGGGCCGCCTGCTGGACCGACTCCCACTCTTTTTCCCAGGATGGCCTCGAATCCCCGGTGGTGGAAGACGCGGGAGTGGCGGGGTTGGCCGGCGCCGGCGCAACTCCCCGTCCGCAAGCGGTTGCGATATAGACGGTCAGTAACAACAAAATGCCGGTCAAGGGTACTGTAATTCTCATTGGTCCTCCTTTAATCATGGGTCTCGAAGAACGTCCACGCCGTAATACATATCTATTTCAACAAGTGCCCCCATATCTTTCTGGCGGTTTCCTGGTGCTCCACCTTTTTTAGCTGATAAGGCAAGGCAATGGCCGGGAAATAGTTGGCGCCCTCTTGCCTGACGGCATACGGCTCGAGAAAGTCGGTAGGAACGTCCGTGCGAGCGCTCTGCTCGCCGGCTATCCTCGAATACATCGCCTGGCCTTCTCTGGACAGAAACCAGTTGACGAATACTTTGGTAGCGGAAGGATGGGGATCCCTGGCCAATAACGCCATGCAACCGCCGCCAACAGTCAGGTAAACTCCCTCGGCCGGGATTACGGCCTTCATAGGCGATCCGGCCTTGATGAAGCTATAGGCCATTTCTGGCGCCAGACCGATTCCCACCGGGTACCGGCCTCTGGCCACCCACTCCACCTGCAGACGCTGGTCCCTCACAATGATCGGATTCTGTTTCCCCACATCCCGCAAAAAGTCCAGGCTCATCATGCCTTCGGCCATGGCGGTAAACCAGGCATTTCCGGCGCCAAACAATGTGGGGTCGTTTATCGCCATTTTCCCTTTCCACTCCGGGTTGAGAAGGTCCCGATAGGACTTGATCTGGTCCGGCCTAACAGAATCAGTGTTAACAAACAGAGACTGTTGAGGATAGGCTAGAAACCCTAGCTGGTAATGCTCCGGATCGATCCAGAGTAATTTGCCACCCCACCATGCCTTCCCATCGATCACCTCCGGCAACATCAGTTTGGAGTCGAGCGGTTGCAGCGCGCCTTCGGGCTTCAGGATCACCAGCGGCGAGGGCGGCCCCGTCATCAGCAGGTCTGTTGAGTTTATCCCGGCTTTACGCTCGGCCAGCAGCCGGGCGTGAAGTTCAGGGGACCGGCCGGTCAAGAACTCCAACGATATCCCGAACTTGCCCGAAAATGCGGCCTGCAGGGCCGAATTGGTTTCCTGGGGCATGCTGGTAGCGATATTGACCTTGCCCTCCTTCCTGGCGGCAGCTACCAGAGTCTCCCAAACAGATTGCTCCACCTGTCGGGTCGTTGCTCCGGGCGCCGGCGCGGGGGTTTCAGGCGTAGTTGAGACACAACCCATCACCAGGACAAAAACCAGGGCCATTGTCACGGAGACTATTTTATACCTGTAACTCATCGGGCGACCTTTCCAAAGCATCTTGACTATCCCTTGTCGTGAGCCCACTACCTCTACAGAGCTTTCGGCCTGGCGGCGGAGCCAACGTGATATGCTGCCGCACTGCGTTTATGCAGGCCGGCGATGAAATTTATCACTTCTTCATCGGATCGATATTTGGAGCGGTCGTATTTGTCGAAATGAAGCATTTCATCCATCTTTCGCCGGTAAGGCGGCGCTGGTTTATAGTCATAATAGCCCAGTGGAATAACCTGGGGAATCATGTACTCCTCAGGGACTCCGAGCAGCGTCTTAAGCGGTCCTTCCCAGGTCTGGCCGATGCTTACCCACTGCGCCCCGATACCGAGCGCCGAGGCGGCCAGTTGGATCAGATAGGTTGCGATCGCCAGGTTCGAATGAAATGTCTTTCTTTCCCCGGAAAGGATTTGCCCGATCAGGAAAGTAGCCTGGAGGGTGCGGGGATCACCCAGCAGGACGACGATGACCGGCGCGTCTTTGAAGGCGTGGCCGCCTTCCTTGAAAATTCCGACCTGGGCATGTCTTAGTTCGTTGACGCGGGTCATTTCGATGGCTTCGACTCTTGCCCGGTTGGTCCTGTATAGATCGAATATTGCGGCCCGGGTGTCCGGGTCCTTGACCACGATGAATTCCCAGGGCTGGGCATTGGCGCCGGACATGGACCAGCGGGCCACCTCCAGGATTTTGCGAATGTCACCATCGGGTATTGGATCCGGCTTGAATTTCCGGATGCTCCGTCTCCTTCTTGCCAGATCGGTCAAGGCATCAATATCCATTTTTTGAACCTTCCTGTTTTCGTCCCCATTTAGTAAGCATTTTCTTCTTGAAATCGGAGCTGAAATCGACCGCTTCGGGGAACTCGTTTATCCATTCAAAAGGCTTACAGGCATCGATCAGCGCCCGCGAAGTGAAAAAGGCCTCAGCAGGCTTTCTGATAGCTGGATCCAGCGGGCTGCTGCGAACGCGCCGCAGGATGTCAATGTCTTTATCAGGTTCGGAGCGCGTGCATATCGCCCAGAACACGTCTTTTATGCTGGTAACATCGATATCTTCGTCCACCACGATCACGTATCGAGGCCCCATGCCCCCGGTGGCGGCAAGCTCGGAAGCCAGCACCGCGACCTGTTTGGCATGGCCAGCATACCGTTGCTTGAGGGAAACAGTAACCAGCAGGTTGCGTACGATATCGTGAACGCATACATTGACCACGTCCGGAACGCCGCTTTTCTCCAGCTCGTGGTGCAATATAACGCTGGTGATCAGCAGGTTATAAAAGCTATTTTCGTTAGGGGGCCGGCCCGGCGGCGCCCCGAGCATGATCGGGTCCGAGCGATAGTAGATTCTCCCTACTTCGATTATCGGGGCCGGCCTTTCTCCGCTGGCGTAATAGCCGGTATATTCGCCAAATGGGCCTTCTTTCATAGTCTTGCCGGGAGGACACCAACCGGCGATGAGGATTTCGCTGCTGGCCGGGACGGGCAGCCCGGTAACCTCTTCGATCATTATGTCCGCAGGCTCTCCCTGTATAGCCCCGATAAAGGCGTACTCCGTGCCTTCGGGGAATTGCTGGCATCCTGTGGCGAAGACCAGAGGATGATGGCCTATGGACAGTACCATCGGACAGGGTCTGCCCATAGCGTGATGTTTCTCACAATGAATTTTTCCATGTCTTCCCGGCGCCATATACAACCCCATGGTCTTAGCATCCTGGACCATAACCCGGTATGTGCCCAGGTTAACATGGTTCGTGTCCGGGTCCCTGGTAATAAGGGCGTCCCCGGTACCGAGATATCTCCCCCCATCTTTTTCGTGCCAGAACGGCGCCGGGAACTTTAGAAGGTCCAAATCATTGCCACTCAAGGTATTTTCGAACACCGGACTTGAAGGCACGAGGTTAGGCTCAAAGTTTCCCAGGCTGGCTTCCCACTGGCGAAGCTTCTGTCTGAGCACTTCGAGAAACTCGATGTCAGAAGTCATCCTGGGAAGCCCTAATGTTAGCGCCACGCGGCTAGGGGCCTGAATGGAGCTGGTCAAGACCCGGAAACCGGGGGCATACCCGGGGACTTTGTCGAACAGCAAAGCCGGGGATTCCTTCTGTTTCCAGTTTTCGGCAGTGAAGAACCCCATCTCGAGGTTCCAATCAACTCCCTCCAGGATCCTGAGCCCGTTGAGTTGCTGGACTTTTCTCAGCCAGTCCCTTAAATCATCCGGCATGCTTTATTCCACTGTGGCCAAATTTTGACATTC
This sequence comes from Chloroflexota bacterium, assembly GCA_016210565.1. Lineage (GTDB taxonomy): Bacteria > Chloroflexota > Dehalococcoidia > JACQUA01 > JACQUA01 > JACQUA01. The sequence goes on along the minus strand of JACQUA010000393.1, from coordinate 9,871 downwards.
AACTTATGCGATAGGCCGGCGTAGTCCTTTGCCTCAACCTGGTTAAATATGCGATAACCTCTTCGTCCGACCTGTACTTTGACATGTCGTACCGGTCGTGGTGGACTATCTCTCTGGTTTCTCTGCGGTAAGAGACCCCGGCAGGCCGGTCCGGGTAGCCAATTGGGACTATCTGGGGGACGGTGAACATTTCGGGAATCCCCAGCAAAGTTTTGAGGCTGCCTTCCCAGCTATGGCCGGCGCTTACCCACTGGGCGCCAAGTCCCAGCGAAGCCGCGGCCAAATGGACCAGAAACGTCACGTTGCCCATATTCATGTGGAAGGTCTTTTTGCCGGACAGCGTTCGCCCGATGACCGATGTAGCCAAATACGTCCGTGGGTCGCCGGCGACGACTATTATCACTGGCGCGTTTTTGAAGGCATCCCCGCCCCCGCGGAATATCCCGGCCTGAGGGTGCCTGAGCTCCGGTATCAACGTCAGTTCAAGGGCTTCCGAATGTTTCTTGTTGTCGCGATACAGGTCAAAGATCTTGCCTCTGAGTCCGGCGTCTTTAACGATCACAAACTCCCAGGGCTGAGCGTTGGCGCCCGACATGGCCCAGCGGGCGACCTCAATAATTTGCTCCACATGGCCGTCCGGTATCGGGTCAGCTTTGAAGGCGCGTACACTTCGCCTGGTTCTTACCAGTTGGCGAAGGCTTTCTATGTCCATGGTGCCTCCTCGGTTCATCTTCAGTGGGTCCTGTAAGAGCCCGTGGTCCTTTTTCGCAGCTCAGCCAAGAAGGCGATGACATCCTCATCCGAGCGGTACTTCCCGGAATCGTAGCTGTCATAGTGCACAATTTCATTAAGTTCCCGTCGGTACGAGATACCGGGCTCATAGCCCCGGTAACCGATGGGGACCATAACGAAAATCCGCAGCATTTCCGGGATGTGGAGCAACTCCTTCAGGCCCCTTTCCATCGGCCGGGTGACGCTAACCCACTGGGAACCAAGGCCGAGAGCGGCCGCAGCCAGATGTATCATGTGAGTGGCATTGCCGATATTCATATGGAAAGTCGCCCCTTCCCCGGAGGAAAAATGGGTGTCGAGGACGGTTGCCTGAAAGGTCCTGGGGTCTCCACACACGACTATGATCACCGGGGCATCCTTCACATAAGGAGGACCAGTCCTGGGCGCTCCCGCACCGGGGTGTCTCAGTGCCTCGATCCTGGTGGATTCCATCAGGTGCGTCCTCTTCCGGTGCTCGGCCAGCAGGTCAACGATTTTTTCCCTGGTCTCTTGGTTTCTTACGACCACAAACTCCCATGGTTGCCCGTTCGCCCCGGACATGGCCCACCTGGCCACCTCCAGGATTTTCTCTACATGTCCGTCCGGTATCGGGTCCGGCTTAAACCTGCGAATACACCTTCTTTTCCTGGCCAACTCCAAAAGGTTGTCGATTTCCATCTTTGTACCTCCGTCATTCAGTTTCACAACCGGCAGCGAAGGCCCTGGCGAACTGGTCCGCCATTTCGTGGGCCCTGGTCGTGATGACTTTTCTTCCAATGGCAGCCAATTTGCCTACAATGAGCAGTTCTGATTTGTAGGTGGCCTCCGTCTCGTTTTCCGACACCGGCCTTAAGTTCAACAACTGTCTCTGATTAACACGGCCTACGCCCAGGCGTCCGTTCCCTTCCGCAAGGGTCTCCATGAGGACCGGCTTTTGCTGCTGAACTATGGTCAGCGCTATGTCAAAGACAGCGGAGATGTAAGCAACTTTTACCCTGAGCACGGCATCATAGGTGCCTTCTCCGCTGGGGGCCACTTTTTCCACCCCGGGCATGCATGAAGCAACAAAAGGGACGTCCGTGAGCCTGGTCCAGACTTTGGCGGCGCTCGCATTGATCAGCAGCTTTCTTTCTATTTCTATCATCGTGGGCGTCCTTTAGACCATGCCCTTTTCCCGCAGCGCCTGAAAGACCTTCATCCTGGTCATGGGCAGGTCCATTACTCTGATGCCAAGCCCGCGATACAGGGCATTGCCGATTGCCGGAGCTACCGGCACCAGCACTGCTTCGCCCAGCCCCTTAGCGCCAAAAGGTCCTTCCTGGTGAGGCGCCGATACCAGGAAAGGCTGGGAATCGGTGTTCGAGGGAACGCTGGTCATTTTCGGGATTTTATAGTCCCCGAAATTGGGATTGAGAACGACTCCGTCTTCAATCACTATTTCCTCGAAGACACTGTTGCCTATCCCCTGGCCAAACCCGCCCTCGATCTGCGCCTCCGCCATTTTGGGATTTATGGGATATCCCAGGTCGAAGGCCCCGGCTATCCTCAGGACCTTTATTTCTCCAGTCTCAACGTTGACGGCGATTTCCACGGCGTGCGCCCCATAGGCGTAATAGGCTTTGGACCTCGGCGACTGCCCGGTTTCGGGGTCTTCGGGGACGTAAGTGCCGGTGAAGGAGGTGGTAGCGACCAACTCCCCCCCCGTTATGGGCAAACCCTCTCTATTGAACAGATCGCTCAAAGGGATGGTACGGTCCGGCCAGCCGGTTACCAGTATCTGCTTATCTTTCAGCCGGACGTGGTCAGGCTCCACGCCCAGTCTCTTTGACGCCATCTGGAAGATCTGCCGTTTGATCTCGTGGCAGGCCTGCCTTACGGCGTTTCCCACGTGGTAAGTGCACCGGCTGGACACGGCTCCAAAATCATAAGGACAGTAGGCGCTATCGCCGTGAATAACCCGGACGTTGTCGACGCTGGTCCCGAACTCCTCGGCGGCGATTTGGGCCATCACCGTGTTGACCCCCTGCCCCATCTCTTCGGTCCCGTGGCGGACTTCGATAAAGCCATCGGAATAAACCTTGACAATCGCTCCCGATGACCAGCCGGCCACCGTGAATTTGTTCCCGATGGCGACGCCTTTAGCTTTCACCCAAGAACCGTCTCTGACTGGCCGGCTGCCCCAGCCGATCCATCTCGTCACCTTATCAAGGCATTCGCTCACTCCAATGCTGTGCACCCGCTGCCCGCTGGCATCCATTTCGCCTTCCTCCAGCAGGTTCTTTCTCCTGAACTCCACCGGATCAATGTTCAACTTATCCGCCAGCATATCCATCTGTTGCTCAATGGCCCAGGTGACCTCCGGGACTCCAAAGCCTCGATAGGCATCGGTCCTTGGCAGGTTGGTATACACCCCATAGCTGTCGATTTTGAGATTGGGAATGCGGTAAATGCTGGTAGTCCCGTACGTGCATGCCCTTACGATCAGCGTTGCCATGCTGGCAGTGATCCCACAATCAAGGATTATCTTGAGTTGCCTGCCCAGCAACGTTCCATCTTTTGCTACGGCATCCTTGACGTAAGTGATAACACCAACGCGATGCGGGGTGTCTATGAATTGCTCCTCGCGGGTGAGCACCAGGCTTACCGGTTTGCCGCTTTTCTTTGCCAGGAGTACTGCCAGGGGTTCAAGGAAGGTAAAAGACCCAACCTTGCCTCCGAACCCTCCACCCACGTAGGGACATATTATTCTTACCTTTCCGGGGGAGACCCCAAAGAGGTCGGCGAGCTGGCGGACGGCAGGACCCTTCGACTGCGATGAAGTGCGAATGCATATGGTCCCGTCATCCGCTATCCAGGCAAAAGTACGGTGCGTCTCCATCTGGCAATGGTGTATTCTCGGTGTAGAGTAGCGGTTTTCAATCACCAGATCGGCCTGGGCAAAGGCTTTTTCTGTGTCCCCGCTTCGCATCTTAACGTGGTAACACACATTGGGCATTTCTGGCTCGAGGCGCTTCTTGAAGTGCGGGTCGCCGCAAATAAAGGTAGGCAATTCGGGATGGATGATGGTTACCGGGTCCTTTTTCATCGCCTCTTCGGGATCGAATACCGCCGGCAACTCCTCATAGTCGACTCTAATTTTTTCCAGGGCATCTTCAGCGATGATCAGGGTGTCGGCAGCTACCGCGACCACCGCCTGGCCGATACAGCGGACGATCTTGTCTCTTGGGAGCACCTGATGGTCTCGCAGGTGCATTCCTAACCTCATGTCAGGAACATCATCAGGGGTTACGATGGCCCTTACACCAGGCAGCCTTTCGGCCCGGGACACGTCTATACGTTTTATCCTGGCGTGGGCATAACAGCTCCTCAGCAGTTTGGCATGGAGCATTCCAGGCATGCCAAAATCAGAACAGTATCTTGCCTCTCCTCTGACTTTCTCCGGGCCGTCGATCCTGGGAACGCTCTTGCCCACTACGGATAAGGTTTCCACGTTTTCTTGCTCCTTTAGAAGCTCCAAATCAGACTCGGGCATCAAGAAATCTTTCGCCGGGCTGCCATGATGGCTTCGACAACCTTGGTATAACCGGTGCAACGGCAAATATTCCCGGTCAAAGCCTTTCTGATTTCGTCCTCGGATGGTTCCGGGTTTTCGTCCAGGAGGGCCGTAGCAGACATGACCATTCCGGGAGTGCAGAATCCGCACTGGATAGCAAAATGATCGAGGAATGATTGCTGCAAAGGGTGCAGGGAGCCGGTCCCGCTCCCTGCCAGTCCTTCGATGGTGAGAATCTTCTTTCCGCGGACCTGGTAGGCCAGGATAAGGCAGCTCTTAACCGCTTTGCCGTCGATCAGCACCGTGCAAGCGCCGCAATGGCCGCTTTCACATCCCATTTTGGTGCCGGTCAGCGCCAGTTCATCCCGCAACACTTCCAACAGGGTGCGCCAGGGTTCCACATAGGCCGGGTGAACACGGCCGTTTACGTTCAGTTTCAGCAGTTTTTTCATAGACCAGTCCCAGAGTTGGAGTCCTGCGCCCGCGCAATAGCCCGGCGAAGGGCCTCCTTTGTGATGTACTTGACGATTTGTCGTTTATACTCTGCGGAACCCTCGACATCGATCTTCGGATTCGCTTCCGCAGCCGCCAGGCTGGCCGCCTCGTCCAAATTCACGTCAATGGGTTTGCCGGTCAGTGCCTTTTCGGTCAGGGTTGCCTCCACCGGCGTGCTTCCCACTGCCCCCAGAACGATGCGGGCGTTCCTGATGACGGCGCCATCAACTTCGACTAGGGCTGCCACCGAAGCGATGGCGTAATCCCCGGTTCTGACGCTCTCTTTCCAATAGACTGCTCCGGAATGCGGCAAAGGTTGGGGCACTTCTACTTCGGCCAGGATCTCGTCGGGCTCGAGGGTTGTTTCCAGGTAGCCCTTGAAGAATTCCCTGACCGCGATATGACGTTGCCCTCTGGCACTGACCGCCTTCAACCTGGCGCCCAACACCATCAACACCGGGCCGGCATCGCCTCCCGGGTCGGCATGGCAGAGGTTGCCGCCTATGGTGCCCCAATTCCTGACGGGCACCGAGCCAAGGGTGCTCTCCATCTCGGCCAGGACGGGGAACCGGGTTTTGACTAGAGCCGAAGTTTCTAAGGCGCGGTGGGTGGCCAACGCCCCTATGGCAAGGCCGCCGTCGACGATACGAACATATTCCAGGCCGGGCAGGCCTTTCAGATTAATCAAATACCGAGGGGAGATTACCCTGTGTTTCAAGACCGGAAGCAAACTCTGCCCGCCGGCGATGACCCTCGCCCTATCGCCATGCCTGGCCAGCAGCGAGCAGGCGTGCTCCAGGTTCCTGGGCTCCAAAAATTTAAAGGGTCTCACTGTATGACGCCTCCGAGATTCTTAGATAACAAGTCAGGTACATTCTTGACACCAGGTATAACAACCTTCTCGGGAAAACTTTCACCAAAGGGTCGGGTAGCATCGATCCCCATCCCGCTGGTGACGCCTCTCTCTTTTTGAGACGGGTCGAGCGAAGGGTCTGACAGGCGAGGAAGGATCATCACATCTTCCTGAGGCTGGCTGCGGGTAGTGACCGCCCACATAACCTCTTCCAGGTTATAGATGTCGATGTCATCGTCGACCACCACCACCATTTTGCGTATTCCCATCCCTAACATGGTGGCGATAACGCTTCTAGCCTCATACTTGCTGCTCTGTTTCATTGAGATGACGGCCCAAAGCCCCTCGCCGGGAACGTGGACAGCCTTTATGCCCGGGAAAATCTTCTTCAACTGCGAATAATACGAGACCTCCTGGGGTATTTGCTTCAGAATGTGGTTCTCGGTGGTCGGCATGCCGGTCAGGGCTGCTTGATATATCGGGTTATGGCGATGGGTCATGGCCGTGACGTCGATGATCGGTTTCGGGTAAGGCGGGGTATAGTAGCCGGTGTACTCCCCGAAAGGACCTTCCATCTCCCGAACACCGGGCGATATCTTTCCCTCAATGACTATTTCGGCGGTCGCCGGCACTTCGAGATCAACGGTCCTGCATTTCACCACCTCGACGGGCGACCCTCTTAGTCCGCCGGCGACGGTTAACTCATCGACTCCCAAGGGAGCGCGCCACTGCGTGGCCAGAGCCAGGACCGGATCGCACCCGATGGCTATGGCCACTTCCAATGTTTGGTTCCGCTCCTCAGCCCTGCTGATTTGTAGTCCCAGGTGCTGTCTGGCCACAGACAAAACACCGAGGCGTCGAGGGCCTTTCAGTTCCAGCCGGTAAATGGCGGCATTGCGCCCGCCGGTCTCAGGGTCTTTGGAGACAACTACGCCGCAGGTAATGAAAGGGCCGGAGTCCCGGTCCGAAAAGATAGGAATCGGCAGCCTGGTAAGGTCTACTGCGTCCCCGGTTATGACGCATTCCTGGCATGGACCACTGGAAATCAACTTCAACGGGGCCGGGTTTTCTGAACCGTGGACAAACTTGTCGGTGACTTCTTCCTGCCTGCATTCGAGGGCCCAGAGGGCCCGCCGCCGCGTGGCATAAATGCCCCCTGCGACCGGCATATCGAAGCCTTTTACTTTTTGGAACAACAGGGCCGGCCCCTGGGTGTCGGAGGTCTTTCTTATGTAGGCCGCTATTTCATACTTGACATCGACTTGCTGAGCAATGCGCAGGCAATCTTCCTTTTCGTCCAGAAAAGCTATGAACTGTCGCAGGTCTTCGAAGGGCATTACATATAGCTCCCCTTGAGATTCTTCATAGGACCTATTTACTGAATATTTCCGCCGCCAACTTCTGGCCTGGAACCTTTTTTTCTGAAATATCGTGCTTCCAGAGGGGATAATACTCAACTCCGGGCTTGCGGATTTTTTCGGGGGCCAGGAAATCGGTGGGAACATCCTCCCTCATGCTGTGGTGGCCGTGCGCCCTGGAAAACTCCGTAGAGCCTTCTTTGCTCAATAGCCAGTTGATGAAGACCTTCGCAGCGTTGGGGTGTGGCGGCTTGTTCACCAGCGAAATGCCAGCCCCACCCGAGGACAGCCAGGTGCCTTCTTTGGGTACCACAAAAGCGATAGGGGCTCCCGCCCTCATATACGAGACTGTTAGATCGTCGTCCATGGCGATCCCTACCGGGTATTTACCCTGGGCCACCCAGTCGGCATGAAGGCGGTTGTCTGTCACCAGCACCACGTTCTGGGCGGCCATCTTTCTCAGGTAATCGACGCCGAAAAGGTCCACCATCGCGGTAAACCATGAGTTTCCGCCGCCTAGCCGGGTAGGATCGTTAATGGTAAGTTTTCCTTTCCACTCGGGCTTCAGGAGGTCCTGGTATGAAGTTATGACGCCCTGCTTGACCAAATTGGTATTAATGAAAATAGGCACTTTCGGGCTCACAAAAGGCGCCAACTGGTAATGCCCGTCATCGACCCACGGCAGGTCGCCTCTGTACCAAACGATCTTGTTCAGGACTTCAGGAAGTATCAGTGTGGGGTCAAGAGGGTCGATGATCTTTTCGGGTTTGAGAATCGTAGTTGGACTCCCCGTCCCCGAAAGCAAGAGGTCGACTAAATACAGACCGGCATTGCGTTCTGTCCGGATCTTGACGATGAGCTCGTTGCTTCTTCCGAGGTTGTATTCGATGTCAATGCCAAACTTGTCCCTGAATACCTTGGTAAGCACCGCTCTCACCTCCGGGCCGGCCCCGGAATCGTTGATCAGCAGTTTACCTTCTTTTCTCGCCTCTGCCAGGGTGTTTTCCCATTTTTCCTTCCAGGGTTCGGCCGAGCTTGCAGCCCGGGTTGCAATGTTCTTTGGTTCTGCTGGCGTCCCGGCCACCTCCGTTGAGCCTGCTGAACAGGCGGCACCCATTGCCAGCAGCACAATGAAGGTAATAAGGATGCCCTTCTTCAGGAATTCCCCTGTCCTCTGCATTTCTTTCATTGCTCCTCCTTTTGGCAATCCAGCAAAATCCCAGTTTCGAGATGGAGTGGGGTAAGATCGGCCTGAACCATAGCGAGACACTGCCAGCGGACAGGCACAACTTCGGAAACGGGCCGTCCCCTTCCCTTACCCGCTTAAGTTAGTACGCCGCGCTTGCACACACAATGACATACGTCATGTTGATACTAACGCGAAGGCGATATTTTGCTAAAGCCCTGGCTGCGGCCAATTCGCCGCCCAGGTTGCCTAACGGCTGATTACCTGCAATTTGTCGATCAACCGCCTCAACTTCATTTGGTCAAGTATGATGATTTTTCGCCGGGGTGCTCCGACGATATGCATTCTCTCCAGGCGGCTAACAAAACGCATCGCTGTCTCGGTAGTTGTCCCGGCCATTTGGGCAATCTGTTCCCGGGTAAAAGAAAGGGCCGGACCGTACTTCAGGGAAAGGGCAAACAGGACATCAGCCAGTCGCTGGTCAGCTCTTTCGCCGGTCGATGCTGTCAGGCGACTAATAGCGCTGGTAAAGCGCCCGCTCACGATAACGAGAATATGCCTGAGAATCTCATAGGACAGCTCAGGCCGGCGGCGAAGAAAGGCTAAGAAGTCATTGTTTTTTATGGTAAGTACCCTGGCGGCAGTCAGCGCCTGGGCCGAAGTGGTCCGGGGCTGACCCAGAAAAAGCGCCAGGTTACCCAGGACTTCGCCCGGACCGCTGAAAGCTATGATAAAGTCCTTGCCTGAAAGTGAATGTTTGAGAATCTTGATGATCCCCTCAGCTACAACATAAAAATGCCTGGGAAAATCTCCTTCGTGATACAGGAATTCGCTGGCTTTTATATGACGTTCCACCGCCAAGCGGGAAACCGTTGCCAGTGGCTCCGCGTCGAGATGAGAGAAAATTGCCGTGTTTCGCAGGATATCGTTGACCTCTTCATGAGCCGGACCGGGGGCTGGGCACCGAGGGCCGATTGCTGGAGGACAAGGTCTTTGACCCCGGCCCAGACAAACAGGCGCAGCCGCGGGATCGCCATTGCGCGATATTAAGCCGCGAAATGGCCTGCAAGCCGTTTCGGTTAACTCGGAAAGGGCTGTGAGAGTTACTGGCTTGGGATGCGCCTCCCCTTTCTCCCACCTGCTGACAGTCATGGACGTCACGCCGAGCAACTGGGCAAGTTGTCCCTGGCCAAGACCTAGCTCCCGCCGCAACGTCCGAATTGAATTTGGAAGGTCTGGGGTTACCCTGACCGGCCGTTCTGAAGCCAATATATCTTGCATTGTCCCGTCATTAGCAGCTTCTGCTCACCGTAAATGCCCCACGGTTATGGCCGGTTGAAAACCATCCGTATCGCAACAAAAGCACGTTGGCCTCCCAGCCGCAACCGGCTTAAGCAGCAAAGCACCATTATAATTTCAATCCTACCTCATTGATGACCCGGCAACTGACAGCAAGGTTTACGCTCATGGCTTTATACCACGATTGGGCGATGGCGTCAAGCGAAAATTCAAGAATCTGAAGTTTCACCATAAGCCGGTTGGACTGCCTGCCGGGGAAAGGGCTACGAACTTTGGGGACGTCTTGGGACCAAGCTTAGCATCTTCGGGGTCAAAAGGTGTCTTAAAGCTTGGGCAAGTAGGAGGTGGACTGGGGG
>JACQUA010000391.1 GCA_016210565.1 Chloroflexota bacterium | reverse complement strand
CCACCACACCGCCCGGCGATACCGTGCAGCCGCGTATCGTATCCGCTTCGTGATCATAACCGAGCATAGCTTCCGGATGAATCACCACATCCTTATCGATGATCGCCCTTCTTATCTTGACGCCCGGTCCTACCAGCACATTGTTAAACAGCACCGAGCTTTCTACGATCGAGTCTCTCCCCACAATGACCTCGGGAAACAGTATCGAGGAGTCCACCCTGCTGCCCATCACTACTGAGCCATCAGCCACCAGACAGCCACACTGGCTTCCATCGATGCATTTGCTCGGGGGTAACACCTTCTGTGTGGTCCGTATCGGCCAGTTAGGGCCGTGCAGGTCAAATAGCGGGTTTTCTCCCAGCAGGTCCATGCTTGCTTCAAAATAGGAGTCTATGTTGCCCACATCCCGCCAGTAGGCCGAGTCATCGGACCTTTCAATCTCGACTCTTTGCACCTCACCCCCTCTCACCCGTATCAGGCACTGGCCGATGCAATTCTCCTGTTCGTAGGGATAGACAACTATCTTCCGGCCCCGGGCGATCATGGCTGGAATCACTTCTTTACCGAAGTCCTCCGCGTTTCCCTTGAGCTCCTCGAGCAAGGCTTCGGTGTTGAAAACGTAAATGCCCATGGATGCGAATACGTAGCCTGGTGCATCGCGCCTGGTTTTAGGCGATTCCGGTTTCTCCTCAAAGCTGATTACACTCCCGCGGGAATCTACCTCCAGCACCCCCAGCTTACCTACAGCCTCCTCCATCTTGACATTGAGGACTGAAATGGTCAGGCTGGACTGCTTTTCGACATGATACCTCAACATTTGAGCATAGTCCATCTTGTACACATGGTCTCCGGAAAGGATGAGTATGTCGTGCAGCTCGCCGGCATCGATCAGGTCCAGGTTTTGCCTGACAGCGTCGGCTGTGCCGCGATACCAGTTCAAACCCAATTTTTGTTGTGCCGGAACAGTATACACGTAGTCCCCCAGGGCTGATGCCGATAGATTCCAGCCTTCGTGCAGGTGCCGGTTCAGGGAGGCAGACTTGTACTGGGTCAGGACGAAGATCGAGCGAATACCGGAGTTAATACAATTGCTCAGGGTGAAATCGATGAGACGGTATTTGCCGCCAAACGGTACCGCAGGCTTGGCGCGATTCTGCGTGAGGGGCCGCAATCTCTCGCCTGCCCCACCTGCCATAACGATCGCCAGTGTTTTCATCAAAGCCCTGTGCTCCTTCCAGTCCCTGCGTCAATGGGGCGCAATATCTTTTCCGCAGCTTATACCTAATGCCATCAAGAAGTAATAAAAACGTTCTGTGAAAAGTGACAATTGTGTAAAATCACCAGGCGGGGCGTAGCAGCACGGTGCCCGTGCAAAGAATCTGCTATAATCCATGTTTACTGCTAGACTAAAACAGAACTTGCTCGTAGAGATCAACGGCGGGCAGACCCATCCCCACGCGCCAGGTTTAGCACCGGCGTAGCCGGGCCCGAAAGCTGTCGTCTGTCGCTTGTTGCCCGTTGTCTGTTACCTGCTAATTGAGAGCTATTTTTGCCTGACCCATTTGAAGAGGTAGTGTTTCGAGCACTGGAACAATTGCCGGACCGGTTCAAGGAGTACCTGGAAAACGTGGACATCGTAATCCAGGACTGGCCATCCCGGAAGCAGCAGCAACAAGCTGGCATTACCGACCGGTGTGACCTCTTCGGACTATACGAAGGCATCCCCCTCACCGAAAGGACGGCGCATTATGGCATGGTGCTCCCCGACAAGATAACCATCTTCCGTGGCCCCCTTCTGAGTTTGAGTCTCACCAATAAACTCCTTGAAGAGGAGATCGAGGAGACAGTGCGCCATGAACTGGCACACTATTTCGGCATAGACGACGACCGGCTGGAAGAGCTCGAGGAAGGCAACAGGTAACAGGCGAGAAGCGAGAGGCGAGAAGCGAGAAGCGAGAAGCGAGAAGCGAGAATCGAGAAGCGAGAAGCGAGAGGCGGGAGGCGGGAGGGGTGGGGATTCTGTCTTCTATCTTCTGTCTTCTGTCTTCTATCTTCTATCTTCTGTCTTCTGTCTTCTGTCTTCTGACTACAGCACGCGGCAGAGTGCCACAACACGACTACTGACTTTATGCTAAGAGAACTACACCGACGCCGGTTCTTCTAT
>JACQUA010000390.1 GCA_016210565.1 Chloroflexota bacterium | reverse complement strand
TCGCGTTCATTTGTGTTCATTTGTGGTTTTCGTTCCTTCGGCACCTCAGAGGCGAGCTTCATGGACAAACAGCTTATTTCCACCGGCAATACCTGGGAGACCAACTATCCCTACGCCGGGGGCAGGCCGGCGCCGTGGACGCCCGTGGTCAAGGTAAATATCACCAATGCCTACCTTATCATGCTTGCCGGCCAGGTGGCTTACGATGATAGCGGTAAAATCGTAGGTCCCAACGAGATGAAGACCCAGTCAGAGAAAACCTACGCCAACATCAAGCAGGCCCTGACTGCCGCCGGGGCGAAAGTTGCGGACGTCATCTTCGAGCGGGCGTTCGTCCGCCAGGACTTTATGAAGGACTACATGATGGAGGGATCGCGGGTGCGGGGGAGATTTTACCGGGAAGGCGGCGTCACCCATCTGCCGCCGTTTACCGTTGTCGGCGTGGCTGCTTTGGCTCACGAGGAGCAGGTGCTGGAGGTGGAAGTGGTCGCCGTCTCGGAAAAGTAGCCGCACGCCGCTGTGCACCCCTGTGGATAGGCCGAAACCGGCGGGCGAGCCGCACCCCGCGCAACCGCGCCTCCTCCCGTGACGCCGCCCCTACAGGCGCATTACCGCAAATGCGTGCCGAAGAAGGTGAAGATGCGCTGCCAGCCGTCGGTGGCCGACTCCTGGCGGTAGCTGGGCCGGTAGTCGGCGAAGAAGCCGTGACCGGTGTCCGGCGGATAGGACTTGAATTCGAACTGCTTACCTTGCTTTTCCAGCTCCTGCCTGAGCCGCGCCACGTGCTGGGGCGAGGGGTTCTGGTCGGACTCGCCGAACAAACCCAGTACCGGGCAATTGAGGCCGGCGATCATTTCAATGACCGGTTTGGGCTGGTTGGGGGTAATTTCGTCGGTGACCACCCGGCCGCCGTAGCAGTTGACCGCAGCGCTGAGCTCCCGGGTATTGCAAGAGAATAGCATGACATACCGGCCGCCGGAGCAGTGCCCTATTATCCCCAGCTTTCCCGAGCAACTGGCCACGGCGCGAAGAGCCTTGACCGCGCCGCTGAGGTCCCCGATCACCTGGGCGTCGGGTATGCCGCCGGTCTGCCGGAGGCGGTTGATGACCTCCTCGTCGGGCCCGCCGGGGCTTTCCCGGGAATACAGGTCGGGAGCAATTGCGATATAGCCGCGCGCGGCAAACTTGCGGGTGATTTCGCGCGTACCTTCCACCAGGCCAAAGACCTCGTGGATGACAATGACCCCCGGGTGGGGACCGGCGCCCAGCGGCCGGGACATGTAGCCATCGATTGAGTCGCCGTTGTTGCCATAGAACCTCACCGTCTCGCCCAGCATGCCCTGGTATGCCGCTCTCTTGTCAGTCGCCATTAGTCCTCCTCTGGGTTTAATAAGTTCCAAATTCCAAGTAACAAGTTGCAAATTGGGTTTTGGGATTTATTTGGAACTTGTTACCTGGCTCTTGGAATTTGCGAAACTACGGTGCTTCGAGCCGCAGGTAGACCCCGGCATTCAGGATGGATGATCTCAGGAAAAAGGCTCCGGCCAGTTCCAGCGCTCCGGCCGCCAGTTCCATGAACGCGGCCGCGCCGGTATCCCCCAGGGCCAGGCTGGAAATCAGCAGTGCCATGGGCAGGGCCAGTCCATAGACCATGATCAAGATCGCCGGGGCGCGCACCAGGCGGACCGACTCCGCCGAGGCAAGGTCGCGGTGGGTGGAGACGCCAAGGTAGGCCCATAACATGATCAGTTGCAGGACAATTAGACCGATCTCGGCCTGCGCCAGCACCCTGGTGACCACAGCGGCGGCTGGAGCAGAACCTGATGCGGCCCCTGCCAGCAATAATATGGCCGTGCCCGAACCCAGGCCGGAAACAACAAACAGTACCGGCAGCAGGGGATTGTTCCAGAAGGGGATACTCTTGACCACCCCGAGAAGAAACCCGGTATAAATGACCAGCATCAGGGCAGCCGCCACAGAAATGATTCCGAAGATACTGTTTATCGGAAGGGCATTCCAGGGTAGAAAGGGAAGGGTATGGGCGAGACCGAAAAGAATGAATATTGTCAAAGTCAGCACGCCGCGGGTGATCCATGAAGAAGATAGCCTCGACAGGTCGCCCAGCAGCCGGGGCATCTTTATCTTGTGGCTGAGGTCCAGCATGAAAAATGCGCCGCAAACTATCGCCAGTAACGGCCCCAGAAGCAACCCCGACTGGACCAGCGGCCCGCGAACGCGGAAGAGCACAGCCAGGATATAGCTCACCAGGAAGATTCCGCCAGCCGAACCACCCAGGAAAATGGCCCAGGCAATCGCCCAGCCAAAGGCTTTCTGCTTTTCCATGCCGCCGGAAACGGTCTGTCTTAATGCGGGGTTTTGGGAAAGTTGGAACATTTTTCTTCCTGCGTGCGCGCCGCGGCGCACCCTTGATGCGGGGATTATAGAACTGCCGGGTTTCGCCTGTCAAACGATGATTATTGCCAGGCCTCCCGCGAAACAGGGAAAATCCCCCATTTCCCCCTTTTGTGGAAGGAGGAAATGGGCGGTCTCCCCCTTTTGAAAAAGGGGGATTAAAGGGGATTTAGAGCAAGGGCACGCTGCCGCGTGCCGCTACACGGTGTCACCCGCCCCAAAAAAATGCATCCCCCTCCGGATAATGATATGCTATACAGGTCATGAAGATACGAATGAAGAGCATTGATTACCCTTCACTCCTGGATCTCAATGAAAGCAGCATCAGGGCACAGCGGAGGCAACACCTTAAACCGGAGCAGTTGCCGGCCGGCCCCGGCAAACCGTTTATCGTAAATTTCCATTTCGAACACGAATGGGACGGGCAAAAAGATGTGCGCATGTCGGTCATCCTGAAACCCGCACTGTTGACTGCATGGCTGGACGTCTCGCCGGAAGAATACGAGGCTATACCAGAAGTCGAGATGAACGAACTGGAATGGGAAGGGGCGGTGTGCGTGGGAACACCACCGTGGACGAAGTAACAAGTATCAAGTATCAAGTATCAAGTATCAAGCACCCATGCCCGCTGGCGGCGGGCGCCATGAAGGATGAAAATGGCCTATCATCACGAGGAGGCCCAGTCC
>JACQUA010000061.1 GCA_016210565.1 Chloroflexota bacterium | reverse complement strand
TCCAGAATCCTGACCCGGACAAGCCGGGACCAATAAGCGTCAATAATCTAAACCACGAATAAACACTAATAGACACGAATGGTCTTTGATGTCGCATTCCGGGTCTACGGAATTGGTAACGATTCCCTGTCTCAGCCCTTTGCAGGTTATTTCGTGTTCATTAGTGTTTATTCGTGGTTCCGTCTTTCTTTCCATTTTTTGCACAATTTGATTGTTAAGGCGCCTAGTGGACTATCAGCTACAGGCTATCACCTCGGCCTCCCCCAAGCGGGGGGCGGCGCTGATAGCCGAAAGCTGATAGCCGATAGCTGAAGGCTACTCTCATGACTTTCGAAGAGATCAAAGCCAGGGCCGTGGCGGAATGGCAGCAACTGGAACGCAGCGACAAGGTGCGGGTGCTGGTGGGCGCCGCCACCTGCGGGCGCGCCGCGGGGGCGAGGAGCGTCATCAATACCCTGGAAAAGGAGCTGGCCCAGCGGCAGATAGAAGCCGTCATCACCGAGGTGGGCTGCATCGGGCCGTGCTATGCTGAGCCGCTGGTTGACATCATCAAGCCGGGCAAGCCCCGCATCAGCTATGGGAACATGACCCCGGAGAAGATGACGGCGCTGGTCGAGGACTACATCGTCAAGGACAACCCGCGCGGCGACCTGGCGCTGGGGGTAATCGGACCGGCGGGGAATGGGCATGGGGGGAACGGACAGGCGGGTACGGGACAGGCAGCGACTGGACAGGCAGGGACTGGACAGGCAGGGACGCCTGTCCTACCGAACTTCTTCGACCTGCCCATGATGAAGCCCCAGGTGCGGGTCATCCTGCGGAACTGCGGCTTTATCAATCCGGAGAACATCAATCACTACATCGCCAACGACGGCTATGGGGGGCTGGTCAGGGCCTTGAAGCTGAAACCGGACGAGGTCATCGAAGAGATCAAGAAGTCGGGGCTGAGGGGGCGGGGTGGGGCGGGCTTCCCTACGGGCCAGAAATGGGAGTTCTGCCGCCGCGCTCCGGGCACGGAGAAATATATCATCTGCAACGCCGACGAAGGCGACCCTGGCGCGTTCATGAACCGCTCCCTGCTGGAAAGCGACCCCCATTCCGTCCTGGAGGGCATGGTCATCGGGTCCTATGCCATCGGCGCCAGCGAAGCCTATATCTACTGCCGCGCCGAGTACCCCCTGGCCATCGAACGCCTGAAGCTGGCCATCGCCCAGATGCATGACTACGGTTTCCTGGGGAAGAACATAATGGGCTCGGGGCACAATCTGGAAATCTTTATCAAGGAAGGCGCCGGCGCTTTTGTCTGCGGCGAGGAAACCTCGCTGATGGCCTCCATCGAGGGCAAGAGGGGGATGCCCCGGCCCCGGCCCCCCTTTCCGGCCATCTCCGGGCTGTGGGGTAAGCCGACCAACATCAACAACGTGGAGACCTGGGCCTCCACCGCGGTCATCATGCAGAAGGGCTGGGAATGGTACGCCAAACGGGGCACCGAGAAGAGCAAGGGGACCAAGACCTTCTCCCTGGTGGGCAAGGTGGAACGCACCGGACTTATCGAAGTGCCGCTGGGACTGACCCTGCGCACCATTATCTACGACGTCGGCGGTGGCGTGCTGGGCGGCAAGAAGTTCAAGGCCGCCCAGACGGGAGGACCTTCCGGCGGCTGCCTGCCGGCGACCCTGCTGGACAGCGCCATCGACTATGAGTCGCTGGCGGCGGCGGGTTCCATCATGGGGTCCGGCGGCCTCATTGTCATGGATGAGAATACCTGCCCGGTGGACATCGCCCGCTATTTCATCAGCTTTACTCAGAAGGAGTCCTGCGGCAAGTGCGTCCCTTGCCGGCTGGGCACCAAACAGATGCTGGGCATCCTGGAGCGCATCTGCTCCGGACTTGGCCAGCCGGGCGACGTGGAGAGGCTGCAAAGGCTCGGGGATACGATCAAGACCGGTTCCCTCTGCGGCCTCGGCCAGACGGCGCCGAACCCGGTGCTGACCACCATCCGCTATTTCAAGGAAGACTACCTGGCCCACGTTAACGAAAAGCGGTGTCCGTCCCTGACGTGCAAAGACCTGATCAACTTTTACATCCTGCCCGAGAAGTGCCAGGCGTGCATGATCTGCCTGAGGCAGTGTCCCGTCCAGGCCATCGAGGGCGGGAAACGGCTGATCCACGTGATCGACCAGAAAAAGTGCACGAAGTGCGGCACCTGCCTGGAGGTCTGCCCGGTGCGGTTCAGCGCCGTGGTCAAGGTCTCGGGCGAGAAGGTCGAAACGCCGGAAAAGCCGGTGGAACTAGCGAGAAAGTAGGAAGAAAGTAGGAAGAGTAGGAAAAGTAGCAAGGGTGAAGACGCCACATTCCGTAGGGGCGCGGTCTCCGCGCCCGCCCCGGCTGAAGGCTGTTAGCTGATAGCTGACGGCTTCGGTATTTGACATGGGGAGGCGAACTGGAAAAGAATTAGGTTAATGAAACAGGAACTCTCCGACATACTGAGGAAATACGAGGGGAAGAGGGATGACCTCATCCCGATAATGCAGGAAGTCCAGGAAAAATTTGGCTACTTACCTGAGGAAGAGATGAAGGAAGTAGCCAAATTTTTGCGTTTGCCCGAGAGCGAAGTCTTCGGGGTCGAGACTTTCTACGCCCAGTTCAAGCTGAAACCGAGCGGGAAGACCTGCGTCACCGTCTGCCGCGGCACCGCTTGCCACGTGAAGGGCGGGGCGAGGATACTGAAAGAGGTTGAGAAGGCCCTGGGGGTGCCCCCGGGAGAGACCACCCCCGACCTCCAGTACACCCTGGAAACGGTGGCCTGCATCGGCGCCTGCGCGGTAGCCCCGAACCTCATCGTGGGCAAGGAGACCCACGGCAAAATGACCGTCAAAAAAGTGGGCGAGCTGTTCCCATCGCCGAAGAAATGACGAATGACGAAATTCGAATGACGAATTAATGCTCAAAAATCGAATGTTCAAACAAGGCACGCATTCGTCATTCGTCATTTGTCATTGGGATTTGCTTCGTCATTCGGGCTTCGTCATTCGTCATTTCCCTGTTTTGATTTGTCATTTTGCATTTTGGTTCTTAATTTTGGCGTTACTGCAAAAAGGTCAAAAAGCTGAATCTTGCGCCCCTTTTTGAATCTGATCTTCTGCCCATTTTGGCTCAAAAATGAGTTTTTGCAGTAACGCCAATTTTGATTTTTGTTTCGGATTTTCCAGCTAATGTCAGACCAGTTGAATTCTTCCGGACGCGTTGTCCGGGTTTGCCAGGGGCCGGGTTGTGAGACGGGGAAGTCCCCCCAGATCAGGGAAGCCTTAGAACAGGCCGTGGTCGTGCTGGGCTTGAAAGACGTGTCCGTGGACTTCGGCGGCTGCCACGGTTTCTGCCAGCAAGGGCCGCTGGTCGAAATCGGGCCCGAGGGCTTCCTCTATACCCAGGTGAGGATCGAGGATGTGGAGGAGATCGCCCGTTCCCATCTCAAAGACAACAAGCCCGTGGAACGGCTCTTCTACCAGGACCCGCAGACGGGCAAGCAGCTTGCCCTTGTAAGGGACATCCCCTTCTATGCCCGGCAGAAACGGGTGGTCCTGCGCAACTGCGGGCATATCAACCCGGAGCGGATCGAAGACTACCTGGCGGTGGGGGGCTACCAGGCCCTGAAAAAGGCCCTGACCACGATGACGCCGGAAGGGGTCATCGCCGAGGTCAAGAAGGCCGGGTTGAGGGGGCGGGGTGGGGCGGGGTTCCCCACCGGCGTGAAGTGGGAGCTCTGCCGGCAGTCGCCCGGAAACGAGAAATACGTCATCTGCAACGCCGACGAGGGCGACCCCGGCGCGTTCATGGACCGCGCCATTCTGGAAGGCGATCCCCATGCGGTGCTGGAAGGCCTGATCATCGCCGGCTACGCCATCGGGGCGCAGAACGGCTTCATCTACGTCCGGGCGGAATACCCCCTGGCGGTGAAGCGGTTCCGCATCGCCATGGAGACGGCCCGCCGCGGCGGGTTCCTGGGCAAGAACATCTTCGGCTCTAGTTTCAACTTCGAGATGCATCTGAGGGAAGGCGCGGGGGCCTTCGTCTGCGGCGAAGAGACTGCGCTCATGGCCAGCATCGAAGGGAAGCGGGGCATGCCCCGCTCCCGGCCGCCTTTCCCCGCGCAGTCCGGCCTCTGGCGCCAGCCCAGCAACATCAACAACGTCAAGACCCTGGCCAACGTCCCCATCGTTATCGGCAGAGGCGCGGAGGCCTTTGCCGCCACCGGTACCGAGAAGAGCAAGGGCACGGCCATTTTCGCCCTGACCGGCAAGGTGGCCAACTGCGGCCTCGTCGAAGTGCCCATGGGCACGCCGCTCAGCGAAATCGTCTACGAGATCGGCGGCGGCCCTACCAACGGCAAGCGGCTGAAAGCGGTGCAGACCGGCGGACCTTCCGGCGGCTGCATCCCTTCCCACCTGGTGGAAACCCCGGTGGACTACGAGTCCCTGGCCGCCCTGGGCGCCATCATGGGCTCCGGCGGCATGGTGGTGATGGACGAAGATGATTGCATGGTGGACGTGGCCCGCTATTTCAGCGCCTTCACCCAGGACGAGTCCTGCGGCAAGTGCGTCATGTGCCGCCTGGGCACCCTCCAGATGCTCGGCCTTCTGCAGGACATCACCGCGGGCAGGGCCAAGCCAGAAGACCTGGACCTCCTCTCCGACCTTGCCCAGACGGTCAAGATTGGCTCGCTCTGCGGCCTGGGCCAGACGGCGCCCAACCCTATCCTTACGACCATCAAGTATTTCAAGCACGAATACGAAGAACATATCAAGCGCCACCACTGCGCCGCCGCCGTGTGCAAGGGACTGGTCATCGCCCCCTGCCGGCACACCTGCCCCTCGGGGATCAACGTTCCGAAGTACATCCGCTTCATCCAGGCCGGGAAGCACCCCGAGGCCGTGGCCACCATCAGGGAGAAGATACCCTTCCCCTTTGTCTGCGGCCTGGTCTGCTTCCATCCCTGCGAAAAGAAATGCCGCCGCGGCCAGGTGGACGAATCGGTGGCCATCCGCATCCTGAAGGGTTTTGCCGCTGCCAGGGATACGGGCGCCTGGAGGGAGCATGCGAAGAGCGCCCCGGCCACCGGCAAAAAGGTGGCCGTCATCGGCGCCGGCCCCGCCGGGCTGACCACCGCCTATTACCTCGCCCGGAAGGGCCACCAGGCGACCATCCTGGAAGCCCTGCCCGAAGCCGGGGGAATGATGCGCTACGGCATCCCGGAATACCGGCTGCCCCGCGCCACCCTGGCGCAGGAAATCGAGGAAATCAGCAAAGCCGGAGTCCAGATCAGGACCGGCGTCAGGGTGGAGTCGCTGGACAAACTCTTCGAGGAAGGCTACCACGCCGTGTTTGTCGGCGCCGGCGCCCATAAGGGACAAAAGCTGGGAGTGACCGGGGAGGAAGCCAGGGGGGTCATCGAGGGCGTCGATTTTCTCCGGGAGTTGAACTTGGGCAAGGCGATCAAGGTGGGCGACCGGGTGGGAATCATCGGGGGAGGCAACGTGGCCATCGACGCTGCCCGCACCGCCCTGCGGCTGGGCGCTAAGGACGTATCGATTATCTACCGCCGGACGCGCGCGGAGATGCCCGCCAGCGAGGAAGAGGTGGAAGAAGCCCTGGCCGAAGGCGTCAAGCTGCAATACCTGGCGGCGCCGTTGAAGATCAGCGTCAACGGAAACGTCCGGCTGGAGTGCCTCAAGATGGGGCTGGGCAAGCGCGATGCCAGCGGCCGGCCCAGGCCGGAGCCGATCAAGGGCAGCGAGTTCACCCTCGATCTGGACACGGTGATCGCCGCTATCGGCCAGACCAGCGACATACCCGCCGCGTTTGGCCTGAAACTGAACAAGAACGGCACCATCGAGGTCAACTCCGATACCATGGAGACCAGCCGGAAGGGCGTCTTCGCCGGCGGCGACGCCGTCTTGGGGCCGGCTTCGGTGATCCAGGCCATAGCCCAGGGCAGGGATGCCGCCAGCGCCATCGATAGATTTCTCGGCGGCGACGGGGTCATCGACGAAGTACTGTCGCCCGAAGAGACCGACCTGCGTCCCATCGATGCCCAGGAAGAAGAAAAGCGGCGCCCCGCCATGGCCCTGAAACCGGCGGCGGCTAGAACGCGCTCTTTTGAACAGGTAGAGCAGGGCTATACCATCGAACAGGCGATAGAAGAGGCCAAACGCTGTTTGAGGTGTGATCTCGAAAAGTAGGGAAAGTAGGAAGAGTAGGAAAAGTAGATTCAGTAGCGGCACGCTGCCGCGTGCCCGTAGCGACACCCCTTGCGGGTGTCGAATCATGGCAAGCTGCCAGCCGCAATACGACAGGGACAAGCCCTGTCGCTACGGTCTCAAGACTCAGGACTCAGGACTGACCAATGAATTCCATAACCTTGCAGATTGACGGCAAGGAAGTAAAGACGGCCCCCGGCGCCACCGTTCTCAAGGCGGCCCAGGACGCCGGCATATATATCCCGACCCTCTGCCACGATAAGGACCTGGAGCCGTACGGCGGCTGCCGCCTGTGCGTGGTCGAAATCGACGGCGTCCGGGGGCAGCCGACTTCCTGCACCACCCCCGCCGCCAACGGCATGGTGGTGCGCACCAGCACGCCCGCCGTGGAAAAGATACGCCGGACGGCCACCGAATTGATCATGTCGGACCATCCCGCCGACTGCCTGATTTGCGTCAAGAACCAGAAGTGCGACCTCCAGAAGGCGGCGGCCTATTTCGGCATCGACCAGTACCGGTACAAGCGGACCAGCCGGGCGGTCGCGCAGGACACCAGCAACCCGTTCTTCGACCGCAACCTGAACAAGTGCATCCTCTGCGCACGGTGCTCGAGGGTCTGCAACGAGGTCCGTGGCGTGGGCGCTATCGACGTGGCCTTTCGCGGCTTCAGCAGCGTCATCGCCGCTTACGGCAATAAACCCATCATCGAATCAACCTGCATCTCCTGCGGCGCCTGCGTGGCCCAGTGCCCGGTCGGCGCGCTGTACCTGAAAGACGCCCGGCGTCCCGACACGGAAGTGTCTACCGTGTGCACCTACTGTGGCGTGGGCTGCGGGCTGAAGCTCGGCGTGCGGCACGGACGGATTGTCAGCGTGTGGGGAGACCCCGAGAACAGGGTCAGCCGGGGCTATCTCTGCGCCAAGGGCCATTTCGGCGTCAAGGACATGGTCGGCCATGGCGAGAGGCTGACCTCACCCCTGATCCGGCAGGGCAATAACCTGATCAAGGCTAGCTGGAACGAGGCCCTGGACCTGGTGGCCTCCCGCCTGGGGAGATATAAGGGCGAGGAAGCCGGGGTGGTCAGCTCGGCCAAGTGCACCAACGAAGAGAACTACCTGGCCCAGAAGCTGGCGCGGGCGGCGCTGGGGACGAACAACGTCGACCAGTGCGCCCGGCTGTGCGTGGCGCCCTTCATCGCCGGGCTGAACGCAACCTTTGGCAGCGGCGAGATGACGAACCCGATCAGCGAGATCGGCGACGCCGCCTGCGTGCTGGCCATAGGCACCAACACCCGCTCCTGTCACCCCGTGGCGGCCCTGGAGCTCTGGCGCGGGGTGCGGAAGGGGCAAAAGCTCATTGTCATCAACCCCAGGGAAATCGACCTGGTAAAATGGTCGAGCCTATGGCTCCAGAACCGTCCAGGGAGCGACACCGCCCTGCTCATGGGCATGGCCCGGCTGATTATCGAACAAGGGCTGGAAGATAAGGAATTCATCAAGGACCGCTGCGAGAACTACGAAGCCTTCCGGGCGGCTTTGAACGATTACCCCCTGGATTTTGTCGAGCGGGCCAGCGGGGTGCCGAGAGAAAAGATAGTCGAAGCGGCGCGCCTTTTCGGGAGCGTCAAGCCCGGCATGATTCTGGCCGCCATGGGCATCACCCAGCACGCCCACGGGACGGACAACGTGATGGCGGTGGCCAACCTGGCCATGGTCACCGGCAACGTGGGCAAGCCTTCGGCCGGCATCGGCGCGCTGCGGGGGCAGAATAACGTTCAGGGCGCTTGCGACATGGGCGCTCTCCCTCATGTCTACCCCGGATACCAGCGCGTCAAAGAAGAAGACGCCAGGGCCAAATTCGAATCGGCCTGGGGGATATCGCTGCCGGCTACGCCCGGCCTGACGCTGATGGAGATGATGGAGGGGGCGCACCGCAAGAAGAT
>JACQUA010000381.1 GCA_016210565.1 Chloroflexota bacterium | reverse complement strand
TCTCGATGGACCGGTAATGAAGGAGCTGGATTTCGATCTCAAGTTGAGCCGGCAGCTCAAGCTCCTCACCTCAGAATACTCTATTCGTTTCAATCGCGAGGAGATCATCTGCGACGATGCCGTTGCCGACGCCATCTGGCAGGCGGCCCTGCAATTGCTGGAGAGGGTCGGCATCTATAACGTAGACACCAACCGGGTAGTTTCGCTACCAAGCAAAGAGGTGGAAGCCGCCGCGGCCGGGGCGCCGAAACAATTTACCGTGGGTGAAGGGAAGGACGCCGTCACGATAAAAGCCCGGGCTCACGACAGCAAGGCGCCGCCGATCATTATGGCAATACCTGCCAGAAGCTTTCGCCATAAAGGCGGTGTCCAGGCCTTCTTCGCCAGGATGATGGACGCCTATACCTCTGATACAGGGACCCTGGGGAAACTGGCCCGCCAGTTAAAGAGCCAATTGGATGGCATCCCTTACCTGGCAGAGACTCCCGGGGAAATGATGTGGACCAGGGCCATCGTCCGCTGGCAGAGGGCGGTGGCCGAGCTATTGGGAAAGCCGGGCCTCTGGTTAGGCGGCGCTGAAGCCACTTCACCCCCGGCTATTTTAGCTTCCTATACTGAAAAAGGGCTGCTCAATAGATTCAAGTCTCATATCTCAGTGACCTTGGCGCCGGAGTTAAAGCTGAATTGGGACCGCCTGAGATTGGCCTACGCGGCTCAGGCCATGGGCGTTGATCGGTCGTGCGGTGCCAGCGCCATCTTAGGCGGGAATTGTCGCAATAGCGAGGAGACTGCGATCACGGCGGTGGCCTCATTGTTGGGACAGATGGCATATGCGGGTGACGAGAAAAGAGCGCATTTCAATCCTGTGGACCGCCAGGGTAACCGCACCGCCAGAGGCCCCTTGCAGGCTTCTTCAGGAGCTCGCAGGGCCGTGGAGCGTAACCTGGGTATTCCTATGCATGCGACCCAGCAAACAAAAAATGGCTTAGGAACGAGGTCCAGTCTGTACGAGCTGGCAGCCTTGGTTTTGGCCCAACTTGGCAGCGGCTGGGCCTGGTCCGGGCGGAAATATCCTTGCGCGTTGGGGCAGGACAGAGAATACAAAGTGGATCTGGATTGGAAATTCGTAACTGGAATCTGCCGGGGCGCCGCTGGCCTGAGCCGGGAAAAAACAAATGAACTGGCGCTTAAGGTATTGCGGCTTTATGAAGATCACGATGCTGCGGATGAAGGTAAGCCTTTCGCTTACTATTATGATATCAAGACCCTGACGCCCTCCTTAGAGCTAGCAACCTTGTACGAAAGCGTTGAAGAGGACCTCCAAGAGTTGGGAGTCCCGGTGAGTCCCGCATCCCTTCCCGAAAAGCCAAAACGATGAGAAAAGGAGTATGGCAGTGAAACAGCTACTATCCGCAGTTGCGATCGCGATGTTGCTGGTCAGCCTCGCGCCGGGTTGCGCCCCGGCGCCGCCAGCTACAGCGCCGGCAGCGGCGCCCCCAACAGTCGCCCCTGCCGTGAGCAGCAGCAAGACCGGTTGGGAAGCAGAATGGGAGAAAACCGTACTGGCTGCAAAAAAAGAAAGCGAGCTCCTGGTTTACATGCATCTCGCTCCAGAGGCGAGGATACCGATAGTGGACGCCTTTAAGAAGAAGTTCGGGATAACACTGGACACTCTTACGGCGCCGAGTCCCCAACTAATAACAAGAATTAACTCTGAATATCGGGCCGGCGTTTATCAAGTTGACGTTTATCTAGGTGGAGTCAGTTCTTTGACGCTTCAGTCGAAACCCCTGGGGTATTTGTCTCTGTTAGAACCGGCGCTTATTCTACCTGAGGTAAAAGACCCCAAGATGTGGCAAGGAGGTAAGCTGCCCTTTTTTGATCGGGATGGCGCTGTGATAGCCTGGCTTGCCATCCTGAGCGTCGGTATCATTTACAATGCGGGTTTGGTGAAGAAAGACGAAATAGGATCTTATCTTGACCTGCTTAAGCCGGAATGGAAAGAAAAGATAATAATGCAGGACCCTAGCGCCGGAGGAAACCCTGCAGGCACCATGCAGGACCTGGTCGAGCAATGGGGACTGGATAAAGCTAAAGAATTCTTGAGATACCTGGTAAAAGAACAAAAGGCGGTGGTAACCAGGGATCAACGGCAGAGCGTCGAGTGGGTGGCGCGCGGGAAAGTCCCGGTAGGATTGTTCCCATCGACTGCTCCCGTAATTGAATTTGCCAGAGAGGGCGCCCCCATTGCCACTCCCCTGACGAAAGAACCAAAGCGGCTATCGGCTTCAAACGGAGGCCTGGCGGTTCTCGCCAGGTCCCCTCACCCCAATGCGGCTATCGTCTTTGTTAACTGGTTGCTCAGTCGGGAAGGCCAGGCGGTAGTTGCTCCAGCGTATGGCGCTCCCTCTGCTAGAGTGGATGTTCCGGCTGAAGGCGTACCGGAAATAGTCAGGCCGAAATCGGGCCATAAGTACGTTCTCCAAAATGAAGAGAGCAGCTTGAAGCAAACCGAAACTGAAGGGGAGTGGAAGAGAATTATGGGCCAGTGAGATATAGGGGCTTAGCGACATCACATCGACAAGAATGTTGTCGATAATTTTTCCCGGGATTACGCCCGTCCCGAACTGAGATTTCGCCGGAGAGGCGCCGAAACACGCAGAGAAAAACGATTCCAAACAATATTGTAAAGATCGCTCCGCACCCTCTGAGCCTCTGCGATGAGAAAGGCGTACATGATTTGGGCGCTTAACAGCATGGGAAAACCTCCTGTCATTTCAACTGCCCTGAAGAGGCCACCTCTTGCGCGTGAAGTGTCGCAAGAGGCGTAGTCACTGACAAATGAAGTCTTGCGCAAAATGGTAAGAGTCTTTTTGGTTCCGGCTTGTCCGGCCAAACTACACGAAAGGAAGCTATGATGCCTTTTGAGGATGAAGCAGCCAGGGTAATAGAGGAATCTATCAAGGCCTTTGTCAGGGGATCGGAAGAAAACCGGTTGGGCATTGACGGGGGACCTATTTGGGAGGAACCTCTGGTGGGCTTTGCTGATGGGAACGACGCGCTTTTTGAAGAGTACAAGACAATCATAGGGCCTTTTCACCGTACTCCGAGGGAAGTTTTAGAGGGAGCTGCGAATGTTCCTCCCGATCCTATCGCTAGCCAGAAGCTCAGCGTTATTTGCTGGGTTCTGCCCATGGCCTCCAGAATAAGGGCTGGCAACCGCAGACGGGAAACCGGTCCGACCATGAGGTGGATTCATGGCACAAGAAACGGCGAATTGTTGAACGATAGCCTGCGGCGCTATGTGGTTTCCTTGCTCTCACAGAAAGGATATACTGCTGCGGCTCCGGGACGTGATGGGTTCAAGAGTTTTGATTTGCCCACAGGCGGAACTTCCAACTGGTCCGAGAGGCACGCCCTGTATGTGGCCGGGATGGGGACCTTCAGTTTAAACGATGGATTTATCACGGCTAAAGGGATGGCTATGCGCTGCGGCAGCGTGGTGACAGATTTACCACTGGCTCCAAGTTCGAGGGTTTACAAAGGGCACACTGATAATTGTCCTTTTCTGGTTGATGGAAGCTGTGGGGACTGTATCGACCGCTGCCCGGCTGGCGCCATAACAGTTAAGGGGCATGATAAGGTCAAGTGCCTGCGATATAAGAGGGAGGTATTACCTGATCTTTTTAAGTTCTATGAGAGACCGCCAACGCTTACGCTACGCATAGCTTGTGCTCTCTGTCAATGTGGCGTGCCTTGTGAGTCCCGCATCCCCTTCCGAAAAGCCGAAACTTTGAAAAAAGGAGTATGCCAGTGAAACCAGTGATACCCGCAATTATGGTCACGATGTTGCTTTTCATCCTTGTGCTGGCCTGCGCCCCGGTTGCGCCGGCTACAGCGCCGGTAGCCCCGCCCCCAACACGCGCCCCTGCTGAAAGCAGCAGCAAAGGTGGTTGGGAGGCGGAATGGGAGAAAGTGGTGTCAGCCGCACAAAAAGAAGGCGAACTCATGGTTTATGCATCGAATGTCCCGCCGGAAGCCAGGATCGCTATAATAGATGCCTTCGATAAAAAGTTTGGGATAAAAATGAATATGCTGGTAGCGCCGAGTCTCCAACTAATAACAAGAATCAACTCTGAATACCGCGCCGGTGTCTATCAAGTTGACGTTTATCTAGGTGGAGTCAGTGCTTTGACGCTTCAGTCGAAACCCCTCGGCTATTTGTCTCTGTTAGAACCGGCGCTTATTCTACCTGAGGTAAAAGATCCCAAGGTGTGGCACGGAGGTAAGCTGCCCTTTTTTGATCGGGATGGCACTGTGATTGCCTGGCTTGCCATCTCAAGCCCTGGGATCATTTACAATACAGGTTTGGTGAAGAAAGGTGACCTGGAGTCTTATCTTGACCTGCTTAAGCCCGAATGGAAAGAAAAGATAATAATGCAGGACCCCACCATGGGGGGAAACGCTGCAAACGGTATGCAGGACTTGGTCGAGCAATGGGGATTGGATAAAGCTAGAGAGTTTTTGCGCTACGTGGTAAAGGAACAACTGGCAGTGGTTACCAGGGATCAACGTCAGGGCGTGGAGTGGGTAGCACGCGGGAAAGTTCCCATAGGATTGTTCGCATCGCCTGCCAGCGTTATTCAGTTTGCCAAAGAGGGCGCTCCCCTTGCCAGTCCCCTGACCAAAGAAGCAAAGCGGCTATCGGCTTCGAACGGAGGCCTGGCCGTTCTCGCCAAGTCGCCTCACCCCAATGCCACGATTGTCTTTGTTAATTGGTTACTCAGTCGGGAAGGCCAGGTGGTAGTTGCTCCAGTGTATGGCTCTCCATCTGCTAGAGCGGATGTTCCTGCTGAAGGAGTACCGGAGATAGTCAGGACGATGCCGGGTCAAAAGTACGTTTTCCAAAATGAAGAGAGCAGCATGAAGCAAACCGAAACCGAAGGGGAGTGGAAGAAAGTTATTGGTCAGTGAAATATAGGAACCCATCGCCTAATGGTCATAGCGTCCCTGTTCACAAGGAAGAAATGACCAGATATATCCGTGTTATCATTGGAGGCACGGGCAGCAGCCCCGACTACGCGCGGCTCATTGGCGCCGATGGATGGGGCAGGGACACCGTTGAAGCTGTCGGCCTGTGCCAAAGATTGGTGGCTTCGATCGGGAAAATTTAACTCAAGTAAAAGGGAATGACTGAAATGGGACCTGAAGCAGGCATGGGAGGCCTTAAGGATTTCATCCAGCGGTCTCTCGATGGACCGGTAATGAAGGAGCTGGATTTCGATCTCAAGTTGAGCCGGCAGCTCAAGCTCCTCACCTCAGAATACTCTATTCGTTTCAATCGCGAGGAGATCATCTGCGACGATG
>JACQUA010000385.1 GCA_016210565.1 Chloroflexota bacterium | reverse complement strand
GGGCCGCGGCGGCGAGGATGATCAGCCCGGCCACCACCCCCGCCGGCAGCCAATCCCACTCTCGTCGGATCACCCGGGTGAGAAAGGGCTCGTCTCTCGGAGGGCTCTCATCGAAGGCCCGGGCCGGGTCGAACCGGTCGGCCAGGGCGCTGAAACCCAGGAAGAGCAGCCCCAGCACGATCGCCAGGGCCCCGTAAGGCAGCCCCAGCAAAAGGTTAAGTGTCATGCTCTGGGGGGCTCCCCGAATGCCCAGGCTATCCAAAGAGGGAGCGAAGGCGTCGAAGGCAAAGACCCCCGCGAACATCCCCAACACTCCCGTAATGACGACCCACTTGCCGGCGGCCAGCCTGGCCGCGCAAGTGCCCGGTCAGAGGCCGCTGGTGGCCATCCCGATCCCGAAGAGCACCCCCCCCAGCAGGTGAGCTGCCCCCAGGTAAGGGTTGACCCGAGGGACGAACCCCAATCCCACAAGCTCGCTCAGGCCATAACCCAACAGGGCCACGGCCAGGCCGGTGAACAGGAACTTCATGGGCTTCAGATCCCGTAGGAGCAGGGTTCCAATGACCCGCGAATAGCGCACCAGCCCCCCCTTATGGAGCACGAAGCCGAACAGAAAGCCGATCAGAAACCCCTGGAACATGGCCTTTCCTCCCTGGCCCGACTGCCTCCGCCTCTTGAAGCAAGCGAAGCTTGACCTCCGCGCTGCTTCGGACTATTTCCCTCAATGAAAGACTCAATCGGTGCCCGTCGGCGCTTTACTTCTCAACAGGGAAGGCCGGATCGTTGGCCCACTCCTGCCAGGACCCCGCATAGAGCCGCCCGTTGTCGTAGCCAATGAGCCTCAAGGCCAGGAGGAGAGCGGTGGCCCTTGTCCCGCTCTGGCAATAGACTACCAGCTCCTTGCCTGGGGGAATCCCCCGTCCCTCGAAGACCTGCCGGAGCTTGTCGGCTGGCTTGAAGGTCTCCAGCTTCTCGCCGACCTTGACCCACTCGAGGTGGACGGCCCCCGGGATGTGCCCGCCGCGGGCCACCCCCCGAATTTCCTCCCCGATATACTCTTTGAAGGAGCGGGCATCCAGCAGGATCAGGGCCTTGTTCTGGAGGTTTTTGGCCAGCCAGTCGGCTTTGACAACCAGGCCTGGCTGGGGCCGGGCAGTGAAGCGGCGCCTCTCGACCTTGGGGAGTTCTTGGATGATGGGGCGGCCTTCCTTGATCCACTTGCGCAGGCCACCGTTGAGGAGCCTGACGTTCTTGTGGCCAAAGAGGGTCAGGACATACCAGACGCTCGAGGCGGCGGGGCCCTCGCCCCCGTCGTAGACAATCACCTGGGTCTTCTCGTCGATCCCGACCGCTCCGAAGAGCTTTTCGGCCTCCTGGGGGCTGAGCGGAAAGCCGCTCTCCTTCCGCTCTTCGATCTGGGACAGATCCTGGTAGAAGAGGTTCACGGCGCCCGGGATGTGGGCACGGCCGTAAAGGGCGGGATCGACCGCATCGATAAGCCGGACGTTGGGGCTCTTGAGGAGTTTGGCCAGCTCGCCCGTCTCCATCAGAAGCTCGGGGTGCACGTAGCCCTCCGCCCCCCAGGCGGGTCCGCCCAGGGCCAGCCCCAGGCTTACCAGCAGCCCCACCCATGGGAGCCTGAAGAGATAAAAACCCTTCCGAACCCTCCCCAGAAGGTCTCTTCTACCCAAAGGGGACTGAGAGGCAGGAGAGTTTCCGGACGGACCGTAAGAGCCACCTTTGGGGCAGCCCTCCATTGACTGCTCGCTGCTCATGAACGTAAGCCTCCTCATCTCCCGCCTTTACAGGCAGCCCTTGAAGAACTCCGCAGCCCCGGCCGGCTCCAGCACCCGGATCTTCTGCACCCTCACCCGGTTGCCGGAGAGCTCCCCCTCCACCAAAACCTCCCTGCCAAAGGCCTTGTCCAGCGCGACGATATCGATCCCCTCCAGCTCCATCCGGTAGTACTCCCCTTCTTCCTCGGTGAACAAGACCATGGGATAGGCCTTCTCCAGGAGGCACTCCCCGACCCGCATGGCCCGGGCGCACTCCTCCCCCGTCAGCCTCCCCTTGATCTCCTGGGCACCGGCCAAAGAGGCCCACGTCCCCAGAAGAATTGCCACTGCCAACCCCCTCTTCATGACTGTTCCTCCTTCCCGCGCTCGCCTGACCCCTGCCTCCAACTCCTCGTAGGAGAGCCGGCGGCCTTTGGTCCAGGAACCTCTCAGGCTGGCACCCCACTGGCCCTCATCTTTGAGCCGTGGCTGCTGCCAGGCAGTTTGGACGGTATTCCCCGGACCATATGGGGTGGCTCTCCTTTCGGATGCCGGAGGTAGAGCCCCCGATCCGGGCTCTTTCCCTCAAGCCTTCAGCGCCAGGGAGAGGAGCGATACCACCAGGGTGGAAAAAATGGCGAACACCTCGGCCACGTAAAGATAGCCGCATAGCGAGTTGATGCGTCCTTTCATTTCAATTCCTCCTTTCATCCTCGGCCTTTCACTGCCCAAAAAGGTCCCCTTGCATTTTTGAGAATCTCGTTGGCTTTATTTCCCCTGGGGGTCCCCCGGACATTCAAGCAAGCAACATGTATGCCATTTCAATTCTGGTTCGGGCTATGTGCGCCGAGCGTTGTAATTCCCGGCCGATTGGTCGATTTCCGGATGGAGGATCGCGATGCGAGGAGAGGGCGCGGAAGCTCGACACCCACTGGCCAGTTTGGCTTGAAGAATTAAGGATTGGCGAAAATTGATCCCTTGCGGAGAGGGCATCGAGGTCAGGAAGTGCTAACGGCAGAGTGTTAACGCGTTAAAGTTAACATGTTAACACTCGGGGTCGTTCGTTTCGATGGCAAGCTGTCGGATCTTTTTCCAGAGGGTCACTCGACTGATCCCGAGGCTTTTTGCGGCCTCAGTCCGGTTCCCGTCGGACTTGCGGAGTGCTTCCTGAATGTGCAGGCGCTCCATCCAATCTTGGGCCGTGAGACGGGGCTCCGAACGGGATTTGGCAGGGTGTGGGCGAGGATTGCGGATCTCCCAGGGCATGTCAAGAAGCGCGATGTGGTCTCCCACGGCGGTCACGAAGGCGTGCTCGATGGCATTTCGAAGCTCCCGGACGTTGCCGGGCCACGGGTAGCCCATCATCCCCTGCAGCGCGTCCCGGGTGATCCCCTGGACCGACCTGCCCTGGGCCCTTCGGAACTCGGCCACGAAGTGCTCCACCAGGAGCGGGATATCCTCCCGGCGCTCGCGGAGCGGAGGAAGGACGATCTCGAAGACCCGGATGCGATAGTAGAAGTCCTCGCGGAGGGCGCCAGAGGCCAGCAGGCTCCCCAGATCCCGGTTCGTCGCCGTGATGAGCCGGACGTCCACTTTGAGGGGGCGATCGTCTCCCACGCGCCGGATCTCGCGCTCCTGGAGCACGCGCAGGAGCTTCAGCTGAAGGAGGGGGCTGACGTCCCCGATCTCGTCGAGAAAGAGCGTCCCGCCATCCGCCGCCTGGAAGATCCCGACCTTGTCCCGCACGGCGCCCGTGAAGGCGCCTTTCACATGGCCGAAGAGCTCGCTCTCGAGGAGCGTCTCGGGGATGGCGGAACAGTTGACGCCGATGAAAGGCCGGCTCTTCCGGGCGCTCAGGGAGTGGATCGCGCCCGCGGCGAGCTCCTTCCCGATGCCCGACTTGCCCGCGAGGAGGACCGTCACGTCGCTCTGGGCGGCCAGGCGCAGCCGGCGGAAGACCTCCTGCATGGGCGCGCTCTTCCCCACCAATCGCTCGAAGGCGCTGCGGCTTTTGGCCTGCTCCTCGAGGATCGCGATCTTTTCATTGGCCAGGAGGAAGGAGGTGAGGTCGGTGAAGGTGCCGACGGCACCGACCACCCTCCCCTGCTCGTCCGTCAAAACCCGGACGTTTCCGTAGAGGTAAAGTTCGCGGCCGTCCCTGGCCAGGACCTTGCACTCCTGATTGCAGATGCCGGAAGGCGGAGGGGCCGGATCCTCCAGCAGTTCGGCAAGCGTCCCGAATCCTTTGCAGTTGGGCCCTTCCAGGATGCGGCAGGGCTTCCCAACCACCTCTGCGCTGGAGTACCCGGTAATCCGCTCGGCTCCCTCACTCCAGGCGACGAATGTCCCGCTCGCGTCCACCGTGAAGACGCCAACGGCCATCGTGTCTACCACTGTGCTCAGAATGGCGGGGTCCTTTCGAAAATCCAGTTCCATGGTAACCTCACGCCCTCCGGCTTTCTCCTTTCGCGTAGATCTTGAGAATCGCTCGATCGTGGCGCTGCCCCCCCTATCACTCAGGATCAGGTGGTGGCCAGAACGGCGCGCCGCACCAGGGTCCGGGTTAGCTCCTCCTTGTAGCTGTTCTGGGAGAGGGGCCGGGCCCCGAAGACTGCCAGCTGGCCGGCCTGAGTCGCCAGGGCCTCATCGATCCGCTTCCCCTTCAAGACCCCCTCGGCCTTAAGGGCCCGGTAGGGGATGGGAGCGACCCCTCCCAGGACGACCCTCGCCCCCTGGCACGCTCCCCCCTTCACCGTTTGGACCAGCGCCACGCTGGCCAGGGCGAAGTCCCAGCAGCGCCGCTCCCGGGCCTTGAGGTAGAGGCTGCGGCTTCCCTCGGGGGGAGGCGGGAGCTGGACCTCGGCCAGGAGCTCGTCGGGCTGCAGGATATGCTCCCGGCTGCCGTCCTGCCGGGGGCTGATGAAGAACTGCTCCAGCGGCACCACCCGCTCCCCGCGCGGGCTGGCGATCTTCACGCTGGCCCCCAGGGCGATGAGGGCCGGGGCGGTATCGGAGGGATGGACCATGAAGCAGGGGCCGCCTCCCAGGATGGCGTGATACTTGTTCTGGCCAGCCACGGCGTAGCAGCTCTCCCCGCCCTTCTTGAGGCAGGGGAACTCACCCCGATAGTACCAGCAGCGGGGCCGCTGGCAGAGGTTTCCCCCCAGCGTGCCTATATGGCGCAGCTGGGGCGAGCCCATCTCCTCGGCCGCCTGGGCCAGCGCCGTATACCCCTCTTTGATCTGGGGATGGGCCGCGACCTGGCTCAAGGGGGTCAGGGCCCCGATCCGTAGCCCCTTCGAGTCCGCCTGGATGTGGTTCAGCTGCGGAATTCTCAGGTGGATCACCCGTTCGGGGCGGGCGATCCCGTCCTTCATCTCCCCCAGCAGGTCCGTGCCCCCGGCCATGAGCTTCGCTGCTCCCCCCGCCGCTTTGAGCTGCGCGAGGGCCTCCTTCACCGTCGAGGCCTTCTGGTAACGAAAATTCTTCATGGAATCTCCTCCCTCCCTAGCCCCTTCCCTTCAGGGCCTTGAGGAGCTTATCGGGGGTGATGGGCAGCTCCCGGACCCGCACCCCGGTGGCGTTGTGGATGGCGTTGGCCACCGCCGGGGCCGTGGGGATCATGGGGGGCTCGCCCACCCCTTTGGAGCCCACGTTGGTGGCGGGGTCCAGGCTGTCGGCCGCCAGGGCTTGCATCTCCGGGACGTCCAGCATGGTAGGCAGCTTGTAGTCGTGCAGGTTGGGGTTGACCATCAGCCCGGTGTCCTTGTCCCAGACCATCTCCTCGAAGAGGCCGAAGCCCATCC
>JACQUA010000409.1 GCA_016210565.1 Chloroflexota bacterium | reverse complement strand
GCGGGGATGAGGCCGGGTGTAGTCCAGATGTCTCATGGCTGGTCCGAGGCCAATGTAAACCTGCTCACTTCCCTGGGTCCGGGCGATCCCATCACCGGAAATCCGGAACTCAAGGCCCTGCTGTGCCGCATTAGAAAACCGTAGCGGCACGCTGCGCGTGCCTATTGGAGGCGTGGTGGCTCGGCCGGCCGTGGGGTGGGGCGCCCGGTAGCCGCGAGCCGTTGGCTCGCCCTTGCTTGCCCGATGATACGAAGAAATCCCTAATATCGCTGTGTGTGGCGGGCGAGCCGCACCCCACGCCAACCCGCGGCCCAACCCGTGGCTCGCCCCTACAGGGGGCTTTTCAACAAATTGACAAACCAGCTACATTTGGATATGCTTTTAATGGTGCGGGCCGCTAGCTCAACTGGTAGAGCAATTGACTCTTAATCAATAGGTTCAGGGTTCGAGCCCCTGGCGGCTCAGTTTATATTTGCAAAATTTTTCCCAGGTCCCTGGCAATGTTCTCAGCAATGTGGGTATAGGTCGCCCCGGTATCCACCAGCATTCGCAGGCGTCTCTTATTGTACTTCTCTCCTTCGAGCGTAACCATGACGTAGAACTGTCCCACGCAAGACCCCCTGGCTAATTATACACTGATCTCTTTCGCCGGCGAAATGATGTAAACCCGCTCGTGCCCTGGTTGGATGATGATTTGCAATTCCTGCCCGGCGCAGATTTTTTGCACTTGATCTGCGGACCGGTGGGGGACTTTGAAAGCGGGACGCTATACATCGTGCGCCAGGGCGAGCGGCTTGCGGCCAGGGAGGCAGGGCGCTTGGGGAAAGCTGATAGGTAACCGCCCGTGTGGTCCTGGTGTACCGGGTAAGGGCGATATAGCCCTCGCGTGCTATAATGAGACATGGACGTAAAATCGATTAGGTATTGCCCTCTGTGCCAACTAATTCCCTGCCACTTTATCTGTCCCGCGAAACTGGACGAGGTGAACGAGAAGCTGGCGCGGATAAGTAACGGGAGCGAGAAGTGATGCTGAAGGATATCGAGGTCAGAGAAATCATCCTGGCGGTGGATGTGATCATAGAACCGGACGAGCCGGGGTTTCATGCCTACGCACCGGCGTTCAAGGGGTTGCACATGGGAGGGGACACCAGGGAGGAAGCCCTGGCGAACGCCCGGGACGCCATCATTGCCTACATCGAGTCCTATGTTAAGCACGGTGAACCGATACCGGTAGGACCATCGAAGGAACTCAAAGCCGCCAGGCTCGCCCAGGGCGCCGCTCACCACGTCGAGCGGGTAACATTGGTCCTGCCCTGACCATGAGCTATTCGCGCGAGGCCTGGTCCCAGCTCAAGAACCTCAAGTGTGATGATATTATCGGCGCCCTGGAAAAAGATGGCTGGCGGCAGGACCGGCAGCGCGGTTCGGCCAGGGCTTACTATCACTCAAGCGGTCGCCGGGTAAGCATCTACTACCATCCTAAAAAGACCTATGGGCGGAAATTGCTCAAAGAAGTGCTGGATGACATCGGCTGGACCGAAGCTGACCTCCGGCGCCTGAAGCTGATAAGGTAGGTTAAAGTAGGTTCTTGTCCAGGCGCCAGGACTATTCTCTTATTTTCTCGGACGGTTTTTCTTTCTACCAGGCTTAAGCGCCGGCCCGACATAGTTCAGCTTCCACCAGACCTGTCCCCGGTATCTGATCTCCACCCTCCGCGCCCAGGGCGGCGATCTCCGCTCCCGGGGTTGTCTGCAGCCGCCACAAAGAAATCCCCCGCGGTTTCGGGGCATGAAAAGGAAGGACCTGGGCCCTGCTCAGGATTCCCTGCGCCGGGGTAGAATTATAGATACGAATTATCGATTGAGGTCGGTTGCTTCGAATGCCACACTGGATTACAGGGTACCTGCAGACCCCGGCGGGAACGGTCCCCCGGGTTTCCGGCAGGCTCAAAACCCGCGACATTCTTGGATTCTGGCGGATGAGGTGGAAGATCGGCCGGATGAATTATAAGGTTCAACCGGGACTGTACGCCATCGGTGAACCGGATGCCACGTCTCCGGTGCTCGTTTCGGCAAACTACAAGATGAGCTTCGATATCTTGCGCCGGGACGTGGAGGGATATGACGCATGGCTGCTGGTGGTGGATACCAGGGGCATAAATGTTTGGTGCGCATCAGGCAAGGGGACTTTCTGTGCCGGGGAAATCCTTTATTGCCTCAGGACTTCCCGGCTGGACAGAATTCTGTCGAAGGGGACAATAGTTTTGCCGCAACTTTGTGCTACTGGCGTTAAACGGCATGAGGTCCAGAAACAGTCCGGTTTTCGAGTTATTTTCGGACCCGTCAGGACGAAGGACCTTCCTGCCTTTATGGATGGGGGCATGCAGGCCACCCAGTCTATGCGCCAGGTGCAGTTCAGGGTAATGGACAGACTGGTGCTCACTCCTGCTGAG
>JACQUA010000408.1 GCA_016210565.1 Chloroflexota bacterium | reverse complement strand
CCGGACTTCGAGACGGTGACTTGTTGTGCGAACGATCATTGTTGGAGTACGAATCGGAGGAGCGGTATTCGTCGGTAACAAGATTAACTTGCCTTGTCCAAAATCCAGCGCTCACAGGCCCCGATGGATCGGGGTGGTACCGGTTATCCGCAACGTTTCCTTAGAGCAGTCAATCTATTGGCTACGCCCATGTCCCACATCTCAAGAGACCCTCTGTGTCCAGCAACCGAGAATATGGGTAAAGATCAGTTTGGAAAAGGGGGACTGAGGGGGATTTGTCTGATTTTCACCGCAGAGACGCCGAGAACGCAGAGACACCACCCCGTGGCGACACCCCTTGCGGGTGTCGAAGCCCCGGCGATAAGCCACGAAACGACAGGGGCAAGCCCTGTCGCTACGGTTAGGAAGGAGTCAGCCATGAACCTGGATACTATTTACCGCTTCAGCATACCTACTGAGATAATCTACGGGCCGGGAAGCCTCCGGCAGGTCGGCGCCGAGGCGAAGACACTCGGAGCTACGAAGGTGCTCTTCATCACTGACCCCGGGATAACGGGCTCCGGTTGCGTCCAGCCCGCCCTGGATTCGTTGAGGGAGCAGGGCATACCGGTGGTGGTCTTCGACCACAGTCCCCCGGACCCGGACACGCAGACCGTCGAGCAACTCCTCGGCATCCTGAAGGAAAATGGCTGTGACTGCGTGGTCGGGGCCGGCGGCGGCAGCGTCCTGTGCGCCGCCAAGGGCGTAGCTCTGGTCGCCACCAATCCCGGCAATATCCGGCACTACGCGGGCCATGACCGGGTCAAGAATCCCCTTTTGCCCTGCATCGCCATCCCGACAACGGCCGGCTCAGGCAGCGAAGTTTCCAGGAACACCATCATTACCGACGAGAAGACGCACCGCAAGATGGCCATCAACGCCTTCTTGAACGCTCCCCGACTGGCCGTCCTGGACCCCCTGGTCCTGGTCTCCGTGCCGCGAGGTCAGGCGGTGGCTTCGGGGTGCGACGCCCTCACCCATGCGGTGGAAGCCTTTGTGGCGCGAAATGCCGGCCCCCTCACCGATGTCCTGGCCCTGGCAGCCATCGAAGCCATCGCCAGGAATTTCACCGCCTCCGTCCTCGGGAGAGACATCGGGTCCCTCAGTGAAATGATGCTGGCCAGCGCCTTGGCCAACATCGCCTGCGGCAACACCGGGCTCTGCCTGTCCCACGCCATGAACGGTACGATAACGGCTACCTACAAGGCCAGGGGATACACGCCCGTGGCTTACGGCGATATCCACTGCATCTGCCTTCCCATCACCATGGAATTCAACCTCCCGGCCTGCATACCCAGGTTCGCCCGGATGGCCCGGGCCATGGGCGTGGCAAGCCCCGGGCTGACCGAATGGGAGCTCGGCAAGAGAGCGGCGGCGATTACTAGAGAGATGCTGGAAACGCTTGGCGCCCCGCGGAAACTCCCCTGGCCGGGGCTTTCGCCGCAGGAACTCGAGAAAATGGCAAAGGCGACCTCGGCTAACCCTCAGGCCCAGAACAACCCCAGAAAACCCTCTATCCCGGAACTGGCGTCCCTGTTCGAAAAAGCCATCGCGGGCTGGGACGCTGACACAAGCGCGACACCGTAGCGGTTTGATTCATCAAACCAGAAGAGGGCTTGATTAATCAAGCCGCTACGCTTCTACCACGGACTGATGCCTTGGGCATTACCGTGGCAGGGCGAGGCGCGGCGCCTCCAGCACTATCTCCATGACCCTCCCGGTGTCCTCAAGGTTGTGGAAGATAAAGTCAGGTTCTTGTTCCGCCAGCATCTCCGGCGAGTGAAAGCCGGTAGCGACGGCAATGGTCAGGGCGCCGAACGGCCTGCCGGCTTCGATGTCCCTCACCGAATCCCCGATCACAACAACGTCTTTGCCCCTGAACTCCTTCCCAGTCAGTTCTCCGGCTTTCTCAATGGCCAGTTTGATCATGTCCGACCTCTGGCCGACCTCCGTCCCGGAGAGAGTGAACTTGAAATACCGGTCCAATTTCGCCCCTTGCAGAACGCGGCTGGTGATGCGCGGGGAGTTTCCGGTATAGAGGACGGTGATATTATCCGTCCGGGACAGGGCGTCCAGCACCTCCAGCGCGCCGGGCAAAACATGGCGCGAGATGTCCGGCGGTACATTCGCCATGAATACCCGCTCGTAGGCTTCGAGGACTTCCTTTATTTGCCGCCTGACGTCGGAGGCCGCCAACCCCTTGAGACGGGCGAGCTCCAGAAAGTTGTCGACCAGGCTTCTTCCAGCAAAATCGATCTCCGTGAGCCGGGCGTCCACGCCGAAACGCTTTTTGAATATCTCCCGGGTTGACCGGTCGTGGATGGCGATCAGGTCTACGAGGGTCTGGTCCAGGTCAAAGATGATGAGTTTCACGGCCGGCGCCTTTGGAAATCCAGAAATGGGAGCCACGAATGAACACTAATTAACACGAGGTGATTCCTGATAACGGCGAAAGGAACGCCTTCACTATCGAGGACGCCGAGGTTCGCAGCGGGGTCGAAATTCAACCTGTTCCTTTCCCTCTATGTTCCTTCGCGTCCTTTGCGGTGAAAGCCCCCGCCTGTCTCATCGTTATCCCGATGCTGCATTTGTTAATGAGTTTCGCATTAGGTTTATTCGTGTTTATTCGTGGTTTCTAAACTGCGGCCCCGGAACTCGGCCTCACCCTTTGATTACGGCCAGGGGCCGTGTCCGGGCGACCATCCTGGAAATTCCGGCGTTGTGGGCCACCGAAACGACTTCGGTGACATCCTTGTAGGCTTCCGGGGCTTCCTCCGCCACCCCGGACATGCTGCCCGCCCGGACCACGATGCCTCTCGCTTCCAGCGCCTCGATAACATCCCTCCCCCTCAGGCTCCTTTTTACTGCCGCCCGGCTCTGGACCCTGCCGGCCCCGTGGCAGGTTGAGCCGAAGGTCTCTTCCATGGCCTTCTGGGTGCCCACCATCACGTACGATAGCCGTCCCATGTCTCCGGGGATGAAAACCGGCTGGCCCGTGGCAGAGTATTTCAGCGGAATGTCCTTGTGGGCTGCCGGAAAAGCCCTGGTGGCCCCCTTACGGTGGACGCAAAGGGTATTGGTCTGCCCGTCTACACTGTGTTCTTCGATCTTGGCCATGTTGTGGGCCACGTCATAGACTACCTCCAGCCCGGCGTCCTTCTCGCATCTGCCCAGGACATCGCAAAAGGTCTCCCTGACCCAGTGAGCGATGCACTGGCGGTTGGCCCAGGCGAAGTTGGCGGCGCATCTCATGGCGGCGATGTAGTCCTGTCCCTCCGCTGACAGGACAGGGGCGCAGGCAAGCTGGCGGTCGGGGAGTTCGATATCGTACCGGGGCATGACTTTCAGCATGGTCTTAATATAGTCATCGGCCACCTGGTGGCCCAGCCCGCGCGAGCCGCAATGGATCATGAGCATCACCTGGCCTGTAAATTCAATACCCATGGTCCGGGCGGTGTCCGGTTCCATGATCTGGTCGACCACGGCGACCTCGAGGAAATGATTTCCCGAACCGAGAGTCCCCAGTTGGGGAGTACCCCGCTCTTTGGCCCTGGGGCTGACCTTGCCGGGTTCGGCCCCCGCCATCTCGCCTTGCTCCTCGGTAGTGTCCAGGTCTTCGGGGCGGCCGTAGCCCCGCTCCACCGCCCACCGCGCCCCCCTGGATAGCACCCGGTCGATCTCCCCCGAATGCAAAGGAACATTGCCTTCAGAGCCCACCCCGGAAGGTACGTTCCGGAAAAGGCCATCCGCCAACTGCCGGATCCTGGGATACACCTCCTCTTTGCTCAGGTTGGTGCGCAGCAAACGGACCCCGCAGTTGATGTCGAAGCCCACACCGCCGGGCGAGACTACCCCATCCTCCATCCTCATCGCCGCCACGCCGCCAATGGGGAACCCATAGCCCCAGTGGATGTCCGGCATGGCCAGGGAGTGGCTCACGATGCCGGGCAGAAAGGCAACGTTGGCCACCTGCTCCGGAGACTGGTCGTTTAC
The DNA here is from genome assembly GCA_016210565.1 of Chloroflexota bacterium. Lineage (GTDB taxonomy): Bacteria > Chloroflexota > Dehalococcoidia > JACQUA01 > JACQUA01 > JACQUA01. The sequence goes on along the minus strand of JACQUA010000408.1, from coordinate 13,496 downwards.
AATCTGGTCGAGCAATTTGCGGTCGGCATAGATCAGCCCGGGAACCCTCATCCCGGGCTTGTAGGTCCTGGGTATCCTCCATCGGTAGTCGTCGACCTTTTCCAGCGGTCCGGTCCATTTTGCCATATCTTGTCCTTGTGCGATTCAACACAGCCAGCGGCAACTATCATAAGCCACCGGGCATTAAAAAGTCATAAAATCGGGGGCCGTCAAGTTACAAATTCGTGCCATCAGTCCCCTCCCACGACCGCGGACAGCTTAGCTGCAACCGTAGTACGGGCAGGACGCACAGGCGAGACGCCTGTGGCGCGGGATGGGAACCTGTAATCAGTATCCGCAATCCGGGGAGGGGATCTTGGAATCTTCTAATCTTGGAATCTTCGAATCCGTGTTCGTTCAGTTGACAGTCTACCCTCGCGCCGCTTATGATTGGTCGCGAAATGGCTGCAACCAGACCCCGCGGCGACCGCGCCCCGGAGGAGCGGCGATACTACAAACTCGAAAGAAAGGTATGGTCTCTCCTGGCGCCGCTCTATGACGCCTCCGGTCCCCTGCTTTCGGCGATAAGAGAGCGGGTGGTGGATCTTGCCGCGGCCCCGGATGGCTCCAGAATCCTGGACATCGCCACGGGCACCGGCAAACAGGCCCTGGCCTTCGCCAAACATGGATACGACACGGTGGGCATCGACCTGTCCGACGCCATGTTGCGGGTAGCCGTCCGCAAGAGCGTGTCGGAAAAGGCCCACTTCGTCATCGCCGACGCGACCATGATGCCGTTTCCGGACGGCGTGTTTGACGTTGCCGCCATATCTTTCGCATTGCATGAAATGCCGGTGACCGTGATGCGCCGGGCGCTGGCGGAAGCGGCCAGGGTGATCAGGACCGGCGGGCAGTTGATAGTGATCGACTACGCCCTTCCCGGGAGCAGGGTAGCCAGCTTCCTGGTCTATAATTTCGTCAAGCTCTACGAAGGCAGATACTATGCGGATTTCATCAAGCTGGACGTGCGCGAATTGCTGTCAGAATTCGGGATCAAAGTGACAGCCGAGCGGGCTGCCATCTCGGGCGCAGTCGCTATCAAGAAAGGAATCAGAGAGAAATGACGAAATCGGAATAACGAATGACCAGGAGAATTCAGAATCCAGAATCCGTTTGATCATTCGTCATTCGGCCTTAGTCATTCCTCCTGACCACCATGTCAAAGAAAACCAGGAACACCTTGACCTCGCTAGGGGTTAGTACCGTTACTCTCGGCGACAAGACAATATCTTATGAGCTGAAACGCTCCCGCGGCAGGTCCGTCCGGTTTGTGGTTAAGCCGGAATCGGGGCTCACCGTGTTCGTTCCACGGTGGGTGCAGACAGGGGAGCTGCCGGGCCTCTTGCAGAAGCACTCCCGATGGATCCTTGGTAGGCTGGCGAGCTGTCCCGCTCCAAACAGCTTGAAGAGCAGTCTGAAGAGCGGGGATGAGGTTGCGTACCTGGGGCGGGCTTTGCCGCTTTCGGTCCGCTGCAATGGCGGTGACGTGACAAGTTTGACGCTCGAAAGAGACCGGATTGTGGTCGACCTCGGCGCCGGACTGAAGGACGGTTCACTGCCGGCGGCGCTCCTGGAACGATGGTACCGGGCAGAGGCAGACAGGCTGATAAGGGCCAAAGTCCAGGAGATCAGCGGGCGGCTGCAGTCCAGCTATAACCGCATTTTCATCCGGGGGCAAAGGACACGGTGGGGGAGCTGCTCACTGAAGCGGAATCTGGGGTTCAACTGGAAACTGATCATGGTGCCGGAGCATGTGCTGGAATACGTCGTCATCCACGAGCTGGCCCACCTTGAGGAGATGAACCACGGCGCAGCGTTCTGGGGAATTGTTTCGCAATGGTGCCCCGGCTGGCGCGACTGCCGGACCTGGCTGCGAAAGCATGGTAATCTGGCCAACTTCGCCATCGGCTGTCACCCTGAGCCGGTGACCTGAGCGAAGCGAAGGGACAGGCGAAGGGCCTTTCCTGCCCACCCCTGAGAAGGATTCCTCGGCTGTCCCGATTGTATCGGGACTTGCCCTCGTCTTCGTTCAGAACGACATTATGACGCGCCGTTGTCCTCGATGAGGTAGTAACATCAGAATACACGAATACCAGGCCAAGAATCTTCTGCGGCAGTTCTCCGTTCCCATCCCGAGGGGAGAGGCAACCGCCAGCCCGGACGAAGCCTGCCGGGCGGCGGAGCGACTGGGCGGCGGGACAATCATAAAGGCCCAGGTTTACGCCGGCGGCCGCGGGGCGGCGGGAGGGGTTAAGAACGCCTCGACCCCGGAAGAGGCCCGCAGTCTCGCCGGCTCGCTTATCGGGAAGCGCTTGGTAACCGTTCAAACCGGGCCGGCAGGCCTTCCGGTTGGCAAAGTGCTGGTGGAGGAACAGGTCATAGCGCAGCATGAACTCTATCTGGGGATCCTGATTGATCGTTCCCGGAGGGTTCCAGCGATTGTGGCTTCCGCCAGAGGAGGGGTGGAGATCGAACAGAGGGCCCGGGACACTGCCGGAATAATTCACAGGACGTACATCGATCCGGTCACGGGATTTCAGCCGTTCCATGGTCGGCTCATCGCGGAGCAACTCAACCTGGGCCAGGAACTGGTCAGGTCTTTCACCGGACTGGCGGCGAACCTTTACCGCCTTTTCTGCGACAAGGATTGTTCGCTCATAGAAATCAACCCCCTGGCCGTCACCCCCGGTCCCGGCCTGGCAGCGCTGGATGCCAAGATCGAGTTCGATGATAACGCGCTGTTCCGGCATCCCGACATCGCCGCCCTGATAGACCCGGCGCAGGAAGACCCCCTGGAAGCCGTCGCCGCCGGCATAGGAATCCGAAATTATGTCAAGTTGGATGGCAACATCGGCTGTATCGTCAACGGGGCCGGGCTCGCGATGGCGGTTGTGGACCTGGTCCATCTCGCCGGCGGGAGGGCCGCCAACTTCCTGGATATTGGCACGGCCAACAACGCCGAGAGGGTGGTCAATGCCTTCCGCATCCTGACAGCGGACGCGCAGGTCAAGGTGATCCTGGTCAATATCTTCGGCGGGCTGGCCAGAGTCGATGTCATCGCCCGCGGGATAGTGGACGCTTTCCGGGCGATGAAGATAACCGTCCCGGTGGTTGTCCGGCTGGCGGGCAACAACGTGGAGGAAGGGGAACAGATACTGAGGGAATCCGGCCTAGATCTCGTCCGCGCGAGTAACATGCAGGAGGCCGCGGAACGGGCAGTGGCAGCAGCAAACCCAGACCAGTACCACAGGCGTCTCTGCCTGTGAGAGGAGAACCGAACCAATGTTGATATGTCCGGTGCATCAGCCTCGATGGCCCAAATCCAGGCTTGATAGCCGCCATCGGCCAAATAGATTCGTCCCGCGTCCAGTTCGACGGCACGCTCTGTTCGGTGGGAAGATAGGTCATGGATTTCAGAATTCGGGCCTCACAGGCAGGGACGCCTGTGGTACCGCTTGATCTGTCATCTTGATTATTGATTTTTCGCATGGCCATACTGATAGACGAAACCACCTGCCTTCTGGTCCAGGGCATCACCGGCAAAGAGGGGTCTTTTCACACCGAACGCATGGCCCGGTACGGCACCCGGATCGTCGCCGGCGTTTCCCCGGGCAGGGGAGGGACCAAACATTTCGGCGTCCCTGTATATGATACGGTAAGGCAGGCCGTCGCCGGGACGGAGGCCAACACCAGTATCATCTTCGTGCCCGCCCCTGCCGCCGCCGATGCTATCCTGGAGGCCGCCGATAGCTACCTCCCCCTGATCGTGTGCATCACCGAGCACATTCCGGTCATGGACATGGTGATGGTCCACCGTTATCTCGGAGGGAAACACACGCGGCTTATCGGTCCGAACGGCCCGGGAATCATCTCGCCCGGCAAGTGCAAAGCCGGCATAATGGATGGAGCGATTCACCGTCCGGGCAATATCGGGGTGGTGTCCCGCAGCGGGACGCTGACCTACGAGGTGGTTTCCCAGCTAACCGCCCAGGGGCTCGGCCAATCCACCTGTGTTGGGATAGGGGGCGATACCCTGCCCGGCTGCACTTATGCAGACATCCTGCGCCTGTTTGAGAACGACCAACAGACCGGGGCCATCGTGCTCATCGGAGAGGTAGGGGGCAGCCTGGAGCAGGAAGCCGCCGGCGTTATCAAAACGGAACTGACCAAGCCGGTCATTGCCTTCGTGGCGGGAGTTACCGCCCCTCCGGGCAGGAGGATGGGTCACGCCGGAGCGCTGATAGCAGGAAGCTCAGGCGCTGCGCCGGAGAAGATAAAAGCCTTAAGCGCTGCCGGCGCCGTTGTTGTTTCCAACCCCGCCGGGGTCGGGGCCGCCGTCCGGGCTGCCGTGAGGGGGGGGTTATAAGGTTCATAAGGTTCGTAAGGTCTATAAGGTTCGAAGGTTTGAAAGTTCTAAGGTTGGAAGCACCCGCCGTGCCTGGTCGCCCGCCACCTACTCGCTACTCGCTACTCACTACTCACTACTTGCTACTTCTCCTCAGCTTCTTCGCCAGGATTCGTCTCCGGATCTTCCCGATGGCATCGGCAGGGCTGATGTTTTTCGGGCAGGAGTCGGCGCAGTTGAATATGTCGTGACAGCGCCAGACCCCGTCTTCGCTGGACACTTGGGCCAGACGGTCTTTCATCGCTTCATCCCGGGAGTCGGCTATGAAACGGTAGGCCTTGGTCAGCGCCGCAGGCCCCAGGTATTCTTTGTTGAACCAGACCACCGGGCAGGCGGAGTAACAAATCCCGCACAGGATGCAGTCCACGGCTTCGTTGATGTGGCGCCTCTCCCCGGGGGATTGCAGGTGTTCCTTTTCGGGAGTCGAAAGGGTCTGGAAATAGGGTATAACGTGCTCAACCTTTTCGAAAAAAGCCGACATATCCACGACCAGGTCCCTGATGATCGTGAAGTGCGGCAGGGGGCCTACCGAAACATCTCTGCTTTTCAGGCTACGTATCTGCGTCTGGCAGGCCAGGCGGTAAGAGCCGTTGATATACATAGCGCAGGAGCCGCAGATGCCTTCCCGGCAGGCGAAGCGGAAGGAGAGCGTGCTGTCCATGGTTTCAAAGATCTGCCACAGGCCGTCCATCACGGTCATCATACCCTGGACGGTGACCGGGTAACTCTCGAAGCGCGGCCTTTCATCTACCGCAGGATCGAAACGCTGTATTTTGAAAGTAACGTTTATGTCTGGAAGCATGGTAACGAACGTTGGAAGGTTCCTTGAGTTATTGAGTTATTGAGTTCCCCACCACCGACCGCCGACTATCGACTGCCGGCTGCCGCCTCCCCCGTTGTCAGTATTTCCTGGCCTGGGGCGGCCACCGGGTCACCGTAACCTTTTCATAGCTGAGTTCCGGCCCTGCGAGGCCCTTGCGGGCGATGGTGTGCCTCAGCCAGCTCCCGTCGTCCCTGCTGGGAAAGTCGACTCGGAAATGGGAGCCGCGGCTCTCTTCCCTGGCCAGAGCGCCCATGGCCGTTATCTCAGCCAGGTCGAGCATGCCCGCCAGCTCATAGGCCCGCAGCAGGTCCAGGTTGTAGGCCCTGTGGCTCTTGACCGGGCGCAGCCAGGCGTACCTCTCCCTGAGGCCCGATAGCTTGCCCAGGGCCTGCTTCATTTCATCCCGGCGCCGGAAAATGCCCACCTCTTCGAACATGGTGTTCTTCATCTCGTTCCGGATGGCGGAAGGGTCCTCCTGCCCCTTCCCGGCAAGTAGCGATCCCAGTTTCTCCGACAGTTCGTCTTTTTTCTTTTCGAGCAGGGTAGGATTTGCAGAGGTCGTCGCGCCCCGGGCATGTTCGACGGCTCTAACCCCGGCTCGGCGTCCGAAGAGCACCGTTTCCAGGAGGGAATTGCCCCCGAGACGGTTAGCGCCGTGAACGCTCACGCAAGCGCACTCTCCGGCGGCGAAGAAGCCCTTCAGCTCCGTTTCGCCGTCGATATTGCAGTCGATGCCCCCCATGGAGTAGTGCTGTCCGGGCTGGACCGGGATGGGTTTCTCGACCGGGTCTACCCCGGCGAAATAGATGGAATGATTCCTGATTTCCGGGAGGCGCTCGATGATCATTTCTCTGCCCAGGTGCCTCAAGTCCAGCAGAATGTAGCTGTCCTCAAACCCCCGTCCCTCGTCTATCTCGGTGGCGATGGCGCGGGCGACGATGTCCCGGGGCGCCAGTTCCATGGCTTCGGCCGCATATTCCTTCATAAACCGTTCGCCCCCGGCGTTAAGGAGATAACCTCCCTCGCCCCGGCCCGCCTCGGTAATCAGGATATTGGTCCCCACCAGCGTGGTAGGATGAAACTGGACGAACTCCATGTCCTCGAGCGGCACACCGGCGTGATAGGCCATGGCCATCCCGCCGCCCGTGTTTATCAGTGAATTGGTGGAGCGGGCGTACACCTGGCCACACCCACCCGTGCCGAAAACGACCGAGCCGGCCGCCACTGCTTCCAAACGACCTGACGGCAGGTGATAGACAATTACTCCCTGGCAAGCGTCGCCGTCCGTCACCAGGGTCAGCGCCGCCCACTCGGGATAAATCTTGATCCGGCGCTTCACGGACTGTTCGTACAGAGTGTGCAGCAGATAGCGGCCGGTCTTGTCAGCGGCGTAGCAGGTCCGCGGGAAATCCGCCCCGCCGAAGGGGCGCTGGGCAATCCTCCCCTCCAGCGTGCGGCTGAAGGGGACTCCCCAGTGCTCCAGTTGGTACACATCGCCCGCCGCCTCCTTACACAGGACCTCCACGGCGTCCTGGTCGGCCAAGTAGTCGCTCCCCTTCACGGTGTCAAGGGCCTGCCTTTCCCAGCTATCGTGTCTCCCTTTCTCGGCGTTACCCAGCGGCGCGTTGATGCCTCCCTGGGCGGCGCCGGAGTGGGACCGCACCGGGTAGACCTGGGAAAAGACCGCAGCCTCGACGCCGCTGTCCGCGGCGGCGATGGCCGCCCTCAACCCCGCCAGTCCCCCACCGACGATAACTACAGGATGGCTAGTCATGCCATCCGGTACCGCAGGCGTCCCCGCCTGTGAAACACTGTACTACTGCACTGCATGGAGTATCACGTTCCGGCCGGTTTGGGAGACGGCCATCCCAGCCTGACTTCCGTCACGGACAAAATTAAATTCAGGGGTCACAGACCAGCCCTCGCAGGCACGGGGGCCTGCGGTATCGGGTTCTGGCTTCGTCATTACCGCACGAATGGCGTCAAGGAAAACAAATAGACAATGAAAAACAGTATTCCCGCGGCCAGGAACCACCGAAGCAGGACGCGCCGGCGTCTCTGCCCGGTAACGTAGTCCATCAGGATGGACCTCAGGCCATAAAGCGAATGAAAGAGGATCCCGGCTATCATCAATATGCCCAGAATCAGCCACAACGGCTGGTGCAGCCGCTCTGCGGAACCCTGGAAGGTGATTATTTTCCCCGGGTTGCCGAAGTGCTTTATCCACAGGTGCGCGAAGAGCAAGGCGGCAATGGCCATCCCACTGACCCTCTGCAATATCCAGGGCCAGCTACCAGGGTGGCGGGTGGACTTTCCGGCGCAGAGCCTTTCTAGAAGCGAGGGCCTGTTATTATCCATAGGGAGACAACAAATCCCAAATCCGAATCTCTAAACTCGAAACAAATCCGAATATCAAAATCGCAGAGCGCAAACAAATTCCCGCACAGGAACTGACAAAAGCGAAGCCTGGGTGCGACCCGTTTCGACATTTGAACATTGGGATTTCGACATTGCTCAGAAAATAGGCTGTCACCCTGAGCCGGAGCCCTGAGCGAAGCGAAGGGGCAGTCGAAGGGTCTTTCGTCCCGCGCCCCGCCCCGAAAGATTCTTCGACTGCGACTCGTCCCGATAGCATCGGGACTCGTCTTCGCTCAGAATGACATTTTCATCGTTCATTGTCCCGACTCGTCGGGATGGGTGCTTGTTTAGGATTTCGGATTTCGTGCTTCGCATTTTGGTCCCGTCCTGTCCCGGTCAGCTACTGCGCTGAAGGATGTATGGCAGAGTCTCCTTGATTACAATCATCCAAAGGATCCCGCCGGCGGCCATGAGCAGCCAGAAAAGCCGCCGGTGCCTCCGGACGCCGAATCCAAAAAAGTCCATGACCGTCAGCCGCAGCCCGTTGAGTCCGTGGTAAAGCAGACTGGCTACCAGTATTATGTCAAGGACCTGGACCACGGGGTGCAGGCCGACCTCGCGGTAGAACCAGTCGAACCACGTCGGGCCGGCGCCCGGTATCGAGGCCAGCAGCGTTTCCCCCAGATGAATTACCCCGTAGGAAATGATGAACAGGCCCGAGATGCGGTGCAGCAGCCACATCCACATTCCCGCTTTGTAGTGCAGCGGCCACAGGTCGGCGTACCGGTCTCCCGGCCAGAACTCGGTGTACTTTTCCTCTTTGGTGAGTTCTTTCATGCTGTCAGTTCTGCTCCCCGTTTGGAAAGGGACACTGCTCAGATCTTCTCTCCTTTTTCCAAAGGGGGATCAGGGGAGGATACAAGATTTTACAAAAATTTAATGTTTCCATCTTCGGGGCCGAGCAACGTACATTACCATCGGGACAGCTAACTGTCAAGCGCTGAAATACGCCGCGCTATCTGCGTGAAACCGCCTGCGGCCTGGCACGCCAGCTTTGACTGTGCCGCTGCAAGACTCTATAATGGTTACCTCAACGAATCTGCAAAAGGGCTGGATCAGGAAGATCAACCATGGAGCAAAACCATCTGAGGCCAACCGGCATCGAATTGATTGGCGAGGTGCCCTGGGGTACCCACTTCTGCCAGTTCTACCATACCAGGGAGGACCTGCTGGACACCCTCGTGCCTTACTTCAAAGCCGGGCTGGAGAACAACGAGTTTTGCATGTGGGTGACGTCCGAGCCTCTGGGCGTCCCCGATGCCATCAGGACCATGAGCGAGGCGGTGCCCGGCTTTGACGGCTATCTCGAGAGGGGACAAATACTCATAATCCCCCACGACCATTGGTACGTGAGAGAGGGGGCTTTCAATCAGCAGCTCGTACTTACCGGCTGGGTGGAAAAGCTAGACCAGGCCAGGGCCAGGGGCTTCGATGGCCTGAGGCTCACCGGTAATACCTTCTGGCTGGAGAAGAAGGACTGGGATGATTTCGCCGAATACGAGGCCGCCGTCCAGAGCGTCATCGGCAATTACCGCATGCTGGCCATTTGCACCTATTCGCTGGACAAATGCAGCACCTCGGACGTCCTCGATGTGATGCGCACCCACGAGTTCGCCCTGATCCGGAAAGAGGGCGACTGGCAAATCATCGAAAACGCCGCCTACCGGCAGGCGGAGCGGGCCCTCGGGAAAAGCAACGAAAGGTTCCGGCTCCTGGCCGAAACGGCCAGTCTCTTGCTGGCCAGCGACACGCCGGAACGCACCGTCGACGCGATCTGCCGCCAGGTCATGGCCCATCTCGACTGCCAGGTCTTCTTCAATTACCTTCTCGATGAGAAGAAGCACCGTCTCCACCTGAACGCCTGTGCCGGGGTCCCGGGGGAGACGGGAAAAGCCATAGAATGGCTCGACCTCGGCGTCGCCGTTGGTGGCTGCGTCGCCCGGGATGGCGGCAGGATTGTCGCTGAGCACATCGGGCAGGTACCTGACGAGAGAACGGACCTGGTGCGCTCCTTCGGGGTCAAAGCTTATGCCTGCCATCCCCTGGTGGCCCGCGGCAGGGTGATCGGCACTCTGTCCTTCGGCGCCATCAAAAGGGAGACCTTTAAGCAAGAAGAAATCGACTTTATGAAGACGGTCAGCGACCACGTGGCGGCGGCGATGGAGCGCAAGCGGACGTACCAGGCCCTGGAGGAGTCCTACCAGAAGCTGAGTGATATGCTGCATAGCATACGGGACGGCTTTTTCGCCCTGGACGACGAGTTGAAGGTAACTTACTTCAACCCGGCGGCCGAGCAGTTGCTCAACCGGAAGGCCGGCGAGGTGCTGGGTCAGAAACTGTTCGACGCCTTTCCGGAAGCGAGAGGCTCCATTTTTGAACAGAACTATACCCGGGTCCTGAGGGACAAGCAGCCGCTCTTCTTCGAGGCCTTTTTCGGTGTCGAGCCGTACGTTAACTGGTATGACGTCAGGGCCTTCCCCACCGAAGAGGGGCTGGTGGTCTTCTTCCAGGTGACCACGGAACGCAAGGAGGCCGAGGATTCGCTGCGGCGCAGGACCGAGGAACTGGCCCGCTCCAACGCCGAACTGGAGCAATTCGCCTACGTCGCCTCCCACGACCTGCAGGAGCCATTGCGAATGGTGTCCAGCTATGTTCAATTGCTGAAGGAAAGGTACCAGGGGAAGCTCGACCGGGATGCCGACGACTTCATCGGCTACGCCCATGACGGATCAACCAGGATGCAGCGGCTGATCAATGATCTGCTGGCCTATTCCCGGATCGGGACGCGGGGAAGAGAGTTCCAGGTGGTGAATCTAGAAACCGCCCTGACCCGCGCCGAGGACAATCTCAAGCTGGCGATTCAAGAAAGTGGCACCGTTATCACCCATGAAACACTGCCTCAGGTTTATGGCGACGGCGTTCAACTGGCCCAGGTCTTCCAGAATCTGATCGATAACGCCATCAAGTTCCATGGAGATGCGCCCCCCAGGGCACACGTATCGGCGGAACTCAACGGAAACGAGTGCGTATGCTCGGTGCGCGACAACGGCGTAGGCATCCTCCCGGAGTACTTTCCCAAGCTCTTTCTGCTGTTCCAGAGGCTGCACACCAGGGAGGAATATCCCGGAACCGGGCTGGGGTTGGCCATTTGCAAGAGAATCGTGGAAAGACACGGGGGAAGAATATGGGTGGAGTCCACGCCGGGGGCCGGCTCCATCTTCCGTTTTACCCTTCCGGTGACGAAAATCGCTTGAGCTCCACTCGGGAATGAAGCCCTCCGCCAGGTGGAAACGTCAAAAATCAAAAGTCAGATATCAAAATGACAAATCAAAATGGAAAGATATGGCCGGCCTTTGCTTCCAGGCCATTGCCACTTCTACCACGGGGCCCCCGGTAACAGCATGAGTCGCTCAGCGCCGCATGAAGTCTATTATTGGATTTTCATTTGTCATTCTTCATTTTGATATTTGATTTCTTGGTTTCCGGGCCCGTCCGGGTTAGGATCAGACAATGGTCAATTCAGGCAAAATCATAGATATCCTGCTGGTTGAGGACAATCCCGGGGACGTCCGTTTGGCCATGGAGGCGCTGAAAGGCAGCAAGATGCGCAATAACATCTTTGTGGTTGACGACGGCGTCAAGGCGATGGATTTCCTGCGCCGCCGGGGCAGCTACCCCACCGCGCCGCGGCCGGACCTGATCATCTTGGACCTCAACCTGCCCCGAAAGAGCGGCCGGGAGGTGCTGGCTGAGATCAAATCGGATGAAGTCCTGAGACGCATACCGGTGGTAATACTCACCGTGTCCCGGGACGAAGAGGACGTCCTGAAGGCCTACAATTTGCACGCCAATTGCTACATCACCAAACCCATTGATTTCGAGCAGTTCATGAAAATTACCCGGAGCATCGAGGATTTCTGGTTCACCATAGTCAAATTGCCTCCCAAATAGATTACGGATTACAGATTACAGACTCCCCTCCCGTAGCACGGGCAGGATGCCCGTGCTGGATTCTGGATTCTCACTACTGGATTCTCCTTCCTATGAAGATTCTGCTTATTGAGGACAACCCTGGCGATGCCCGACTGGTCAGGGAAATGCTCCGGGAAGGACCCACGGATTTCACCCTCCACTCGGCCAGGAACCTTGAATCGGGCCTGCGCTTTCTGGCTGCCCGGGATAGCGCCATCAATGTGGTGCTGCTCGACCTGGGTCTTCCGGACAGCCGCGGACTGGAGACCCTTGCAACGCTCAGGAGGCATGCCCGCGATCTGCCGGTGGTGGTGATGACTTCCCTTGACGACGAAGAGCAAGCTATCCACGCCGTAAGGCAGGGGGCAGAGGATTACCTGGTAAAAGGGCAGGTGGACGGAAGATTGCTGCGACGGTGTCTCCTTTATGCTATTGAGCGCAAGCGCCTCACGGAGAGCATGGAGAAGGCCCGGCAGTCAGTGGCAGAGAGCGAAGAACGTTACAGGCTGATTGTAGATACAGCCGGGGAGGGTATATGGGTCACCAGCCCGGACACCAGGACCGTCCTGGTCAACCAGCGCATGGCCGACATGCTCGGCCACAGCGTGGAGGAGATGAAGGGCAAGTCGTTCTTCGATTTCGTTGCACGCGAACAGGTACCCGCGCTACGGGAAAAACAGAAGGACCGGATGCGCGGAATTTCGGAGCAGTACGAGCTACAAATAAGGCGGAAGGACGGCTCACTGCTATGGGTAATGGTCAGCGGATCGCCTCTTTTCGACCCTGAAAACCAGTACATAGGCCAGCTCGGAATGCTTACGGACATCTCAGAGCGGAAGAGGATCGAAGAAATCAAAGACGAATTTATCGGCATGGTCTCCCATGAGTTGAAGACCCCCCTGACTGTTGTCATGGGTTGCCTTTACACCTTGCTTTCCAACAAGCTGGCCCCGGAGGACAGGCGCCAGATGCTGGACGACGCCATATTCGGGGCCGAGAGTCTCAGCGACATCCTGGAAAACCTGCTGGAGCTGTCCCGGTCGCAGGCCCAGCGAATGGTTCTGGAGAAGCACACCACGGCCATCGGCCACGTGGCCTCCGAGGTGGTGGAAAGGCTTCGCAGCAAGTCGGCAATACACCGCCTGGTGACCGACATACCGGACGATTTGTCGCCCGTCGAAATCGACCGGGTCCGGGTGGGGCGTCTGCTGACCAACCTGGTAGACAACGCCATCAAGTATTCTCCTGATGGCGGCGAAATCAAGATACGGGCCCGGCAGGACAATGGTAACCTGACGGTAGCGGTAATAGACCATGGAATCGGAATCTCGAAAGAAAACCAGGCCAAGATCTTCGACCGGTTCCAGCGGCTCAGCAAGTCCGGCGAAAGCGGCATACCCGGGATAGGCCTGGGACTTCACGTCTGCCGGCTACTGGTGCAAGCGCACGGCGGCCGCATATGGGTGGAGTCGGAGCCAGGCTCCGGTTCGACGTTCTACTTCACCTTGCCGGTGAGGAGCGAGCCAGCCAGTAACCGGTAGCCGGTACCACAGGCCTCCGTGCCTGTGACACCCGGACTGCCGCCAGTACCACTAAATTGAAGGGTGGGTTAAGCGCAAACGGGTTGGCAGTTGGTTTGGGGCAAAAACCCCGGACACCACACGTTCGATGGAGGATGCGGCGCATGTGGGCAAACTCCGGTCTATTAGCCCGACACTGGCCTGTTGCCAAGCCTCGCAGGCACGGAGGCCTGCGGTACTGAGGGTCACTGGCCTGTTGCCAAGCCTCGCAGGCACGGAGGCCTGCGGTACTGAGGGTCACTGGCCTGTTGCCAAGCCT
>JACQUA010000383.1 GCA_016210565.1 Chloroflexota bacterium | reverse complement strand
GCAAGGCTAAAGCCATGGGCTACACCCCGCCCGCAGCCATGCATAACATAGGATAGTATTACTTTACCCCCCCAATAGTCAGAAGGAAAGCTGCATGAGTTCCTATAAGGAGTTGCTCAAACCGGGGCGCATAGGGAAGATGGAACTGCGCAACCGGCTAATTATGCCTGGCATGTCCACGCGCATCAATTTTGCCGGCCAGGGTTACGTCACCGAGCGCTTCAAAGACTACCTCGAAGCCCGCGCCCGCGGCGGCATCGGCCTGATCATCGTGGAGAACGCTTCCGTGGATGGCAGCGCGTGGAGGTCGGAGCACCAGACCCGCATTGACGATGATGAGTTCATCCCGGGACTGCGGGGCCTGGCGGAGGCGGTGCACCGCCACGGGGCCAGAATAGCCCAGCAAATAGGGCACGGGGGCCGGACCGTCGGGAGCACCGTCAGCATCAGCTTTACCGGGACTTTTCCCCCGCCGGAGGCAGTACAGGCCGTAGCCATACATGGGCCCAAGGCCTTCAAACAGATGGGCGAGGGCATGAAAACGGTAAGTTCCAAGGTTGCCGGATACCAGCCGGTGGCGCCCTCACCGATTCCGGCGCCGGGAGGTGACATGCCCCGTGAGTTGACCGTGGCCGAAATCCGCGACCTTGTCGAGCTGTTTGCCCGGGCGGCTGACCGGACCAAGCGGGCCGGGTTTGACGGCGTGGAAATACACGCTTGCCACAAGGACCTTGTCAAGCAGTTCCTGGCGCCTTCTTCCAACCAGCGCCAGGATGAATACGGCGGAAGCTGGCGGAACAGGGCCAGGTTCTTGCTGGAAATAGTGGAGGCCACCAGAAAGGCCGTGGGGCCGGATTTCCCCTTCTGGTGCCGTATCGATAGCGAAGAAACCGAGGCGGTAGACCATATCCCGCTGGCCCAGCTATTGGAGCTCGCTCAATGGGTCGAGCAAAACGGGGTTGACGCCATTAATGTAACCGGCATGCCCTACTACCGGCCTTATTTCTGCCCGCCGGGCTATTTCGTGACCGCCGCAGCCGCTATCAAACAGGTGGTGCGCATACCCGTCATCGTTGCCGGCGGCATAACGCCGGAGATGGGCGAAAGCATGCTTGAGCAGGGTAAGGCGGATTTCATCGGCATGGGGAGGCAGTCCATCGCGGACCCGCAATTCCCCAACAAGCTGGCCGCCGGGCAGACCGAAGACATTGCGCCCTGCATCCGTTGCGTTCTGTGCACCAGCGGCCAGTGGGTGCAGAACCCCGCCAGTTGTAGTGTGAACGCGAGCGTCGGCAGGGAGCGCGAATACCAAATCACGCCAGCCGGAAGGAAGAAGAGGGTGCTGGTGGTCGGGGGTGGGCCGGCGGGCATGGAGGCAGCCAGGGTGGCAGCCTTGAGAGGGCACGACGTAACCCTGTGCAGCAAAGAACCCAGGCTGGGAGGAGCGCTGCCCATACTCGCCGTTTTGAGAGAGCGTCAGGGCGCAGACCTTATTACCGGGCTGACCCGCTATTTCGAAACGCAACTCCTGAAGCTGGCTGTCAAGGTGAGACGCAATACAGAAGTTGATGAGGCATTGATCAAAGAGATCACGCCGGATGTCGTCATCGTGGCCGCAGGGGGCGGCCCCCCGGTCGATCCGGCAATACCTGGAATCAACAGTCCCATCGTGGTCGGCCAGGCCCGCCTCCATCGCATGGTGAGACGCTACCTGGGGGTATTCAGACCCAACGTGCTCAGGTGGCTGACAAGGTTCTACCTGCCCGTAGGGAAGACAGTCGTCATCATGGGTGGGGCGATACAGGGTATCGAGCTGGCTGACTTCCTCACGGACCGGGGCCGGAAGGTCACTGTCACCGAGACGTCCGACGAGCTGGGAGACGGCATGGCGCAACTTACCAAAACTATGCTTATCCAGAGTCTGACCCAACTTGGCTGTACCCTGCTAGCCGGAGTCAAATACGAGGAGATAACCGACAGGGGGCTGACCATCACTGACCGGGAGGGGCAGAAACGGACCCTCGATGCGGATACCATACTCCTGGCGCTGCCATCAAGTCCCAACACCGGGATTTTCGAATCGTTGAAAGGAAAGGTCCCGGAAGTCTATCTCATCGGTGACGCCAGGGAGCCGAACCTGATCATGGGCGCCGTCAGCGAAGGCTTCCGGACCGCCTTGACCATTTAGAGATAATTGTCCACCATCTCCTGCGACATCAGGATCTGCGTGCAGGGCGCTTGCTGGTACACCTGTGGTACAATGGGCGAAGACCGATTGGCGGCCACGCCGCCCGAATGCTTTGGCAATCCAGTCCGGCGAACGCTGGAAAGGAGAGCGTTACAGGAGTCATAATCCCGAAGATGCCGCCACGGAACCCCATCTATATGTAACGTCTTAAATCTTTGGGCATGTCCCATATCAAACCCTAAGCACGAAATCCTAAATCCTAAACAATCCCCCATGCGCCGATGGCGCACCATGAAGGATGAAAATGTCATTCTGAGCGAAGCGAGCGCAGCGAGCGTAGTCGAAGAATC
>JACQUA010000382.1 GCA_016210565.1 Chloroflexota bacterium | reverse complement strand
CGTCAATTGCAGCGCCCTGCCGGAGGCCCTGCTGGAAAGCGAGCTCTTCGGCCACGTGAAGGGGGCCTTCACCGGGGCAGTAGCCTACAAAAAGTGCCTCTTCGAGGAGGCCCATGGGGGCATCCTCTTCCTGGACGAGATCGGCGACATCAGCGTGGCCGTCCAGGCCAAGCTGATGCAGGCCATCCAGGAGGGGGAGGTCAAACGGGTGGGCGGGGCGAAATCGATCCAGGTGGATGCCCGGCTGATCGCGGCCACCAATCAGGACCTGGAGGAGGCCATCCGGCGGGGGGAGTTCCGCGAGGACCTCTTCTATCGCCTGAACGTGATCCGCATGACCCTGCCCTCCCTGCGGGAGCGACCCGAAGATATCCCCTTGCTGGCCCATCACTTCTAGCGGAGATATGCCCAGAAGTTCCAACGAGAGATCCGGGAGATCGCCCCCCAGGCCCTGGATCACCTGCTGGGCTATCCCTGGCCCGGCAATGTCCGGGAGTTGCAGAATGCCATCGAGCGGGCCGTCGTTTTGGGGCAGCCCCCCAACCTGCGGCCGGAAGATCTCCCCCCCTGCGTGACGGCCGAGAGGGCCGGCCTGCTCAAGAAGGCCCTGAAGGAGGGGGTCACGCTGGAAGCGCTGGAGCGGGAGTATATCGAGCAGATCCTGAAGAAGACTCAGGGACACCAGTCGTTGACCGCCAACATCCTGGGGATCGACCGCCGCACCCTCTACCGCAAGAGCCGGAAGTACCATCTGGAGGGGTGTGAGGGGTAGGCCTAAACACTCATAATCGGGCTTGATGGCGGATCCTCAAATCTATTGTCTGTAATCTGATAGCGATTTTCTTCAATAGTTATAGAAATGGGTCCGTATGTAATGGACGTAATAACAGGCGTCGAGATGAACTCAGTAAAAGGTAAGGAGCCCTCCTCAGTGATTAATCCTTTGAACGGCTCTCTATCCTTTGGTAAAACCTCGTTCTTGAGCAAGAAATCATGGGTGAGAATCTGTGGGTTCTGCCTTCCAATGAGTACAATGCTAAAAAATCGCCCCTCAAAACTAGGCACTGTCATACTCCTAAGTAGTGCAGGTAAAAATTGTCCGTAGCACTCGCCTTTCAATAGAGCCAGTCGCGCCGGAGAATACCACGGACTGGCTCTTAGGGCAAGGATTACCTTCCAAAGGCATATCGGCCCCCTTTTTATAGGGGTAAGTGGAATCCTTCATATTGCCATCTATCCCTCGGATCCCTCGAAGCCTCCCCTCCCGGAGGAGCTTCCTGTTAGCCAAGCCGAACTTCAAGAGAATCCTTTATATCACCCGGATCTTTCGACACAGCCCAAGCCCAGCGTCCAAAGCCGCCATGTTCGTTGACCGCCCTGACCCACTCGCCAAGGAACCGGCGCTTGGTCTGGTCCCGTTCGGTGTCCTTGCCCTTGGTTTCCAGAACCAGGAAGTTGCCGGAATTGAACCGGATGACGAAATCCGGCCGATACTTCCGCACCACGCCACGATGGATATAGAGCACCTCGAATCCAAGGTGGTCGTTCTTTACCCATGCCTCTACCGACGGGTTGTGGTCCAACTCGAAGGCTTCGGATGCCTCCCATGTGCTGTCATAAACGCAGAAATTGATATGGCTGCGCCCGGTGTACTCACACGGCTTGCCCGTGTACCAGGTGCCCATGTCGCTGGTTGAACGGATCGGGCGATCCCGATCGAACACCGGCTCCAGTTTCTCGGTGTTCTCGAAGCGGATCGCTTCCCAGATGTGCTGTACCACCTTGGTCATATTCAGGGTGATGATGAGGCGGCACTTGAGGTCGTCTTGATAGAACAGGGCCGGGGTAATGGTGATCTTGTCCGAGCGAGTGAACTGCTCCACCAGGTGGACCAGCTGGGCAAGCAAGAACTCCTTGCTGCCCTTCCAGTCCTTCTGCATCTGGTCGTACACGTCCCGCGCCGTCTCGAAGATGATCCGCTGCGTGCGGAACTCCCGCGCCAGGCGGTCCAGGTCGATCTGGGCCATCTTGGTCACGTCCGGCTTGCCTTCTACGATCGGGGCAAGCTCCGCCAGCCTGGCGGTCTGGCTGGCGTTTAGCTCCAGCGGATTGACCCTCTCCCAGTCGAGGGAGAGGCGCGGGCGGTAGACGTGATCGATGCGGATGACGTTCGGCCAGCTAATCTCGAGCTCCGACTTGGCCGGATCCGGCTCAATCGCCGTCTTGGGCTTGGGTGGAGTTGGGATGATTCCTTCCGCCGACTCATGCGGCAGGAAGGTGAAGGGCACCCCGAAGATATTGACGTATTCCGGCTCGAACAGGCCAGTCTCGGGGTTCACGTCAGAGGAGGTCCGGCGCAGCCCCCGCCCGACCACCTGCTCACAGAGCAACTGGCTGGTGAAAGCGCGCAGTCCCATGATG
>JACQUA010000398.1 GCA_016210565.1 Chloroflexota bacterium | reverse complement strand
GGCCGTGGGGCTTCGGGTCGGCTTCGGCTCCGGCGTCGGTTTCGGTTCCGGAGAGGGCTTCTGCGTTTTGGCTGCGGCTTTTGGTGTCGCAGACGGCCTGGCGAGCGGCGCCGGCGTGGACTCTGGCGTTGGCGTCTGTGTGACGACCGGTTTGGGGGGTGTTGCCGGGCTTCCCTGGGCCAAGGGGGTACGGGTAGGTGCTGGCGGTCTGGTGGTGGGGGCCGTCCCCTGGCAGCCCGCTATCAGCAGTGAAAGAAAAACGATGATGAATAGTCGCATTGCTGAACTGCTTTCAGGTTACGGGGCCGCGGCCGCAAGCCCCGATGATGCTCATCAACGAGATAATGTAACATTTCCCGGAATCGGGCTTCACAGGCACGGTGGCCTGTGGTACCGGTTGGCGGAATCGAGCTTCACAGGCACGGTGGCCTGTGGTACCGGTTGGCGGGCTACGACCCCCGCGGGAAGCGTTTCTTAATGTCGGCGACCACCAGCCGGGCGCTCTGGGCGCTGCCGGCGCTGCCGCTCATGCCGGGCGGGCAGACGCCATCCCCCACATTATACAGGTTCTCCACCGGCGTCATCACGGGCATCTCATAGCCGGGCCAGGTCCGGCAGGCCGGCCAGCCGCCGCTGAAGGTCTGCGCCAGCAGGACCTCGCCATGCCGGTCCAGCCCGGGTAGTATCTCCTTCAGGTCCTGGAGGTTCAGGGCGATTTCTTCTCTGGCGTTGAAAGGGGCCGAGGAGGAAGGCGGCGCGCCGCCGGACTGCACCAGGTGCTTTCCCGGAGGGGCAACCTCCGGGCAGATGGCCGTGGGCGAATACAGCGCGTTGACCCTGGGGGCGCCGGTAACGAAGAAGGGGCCGGCACCTTCCATCAAGGGCCGGTCGCTGCTGATGGATATCCACACCAGGGGGATGGGCCGTACGCTCTCCTGCAGTTGCACCAGGTAGGACTTATCGAAGTTCTCCCTGCCAGCCAGATCGACGGTCGGGCCAGGCCCGGCATCACTGACCACCACGTTCGCTTCGACGGCAATCTCTTCCCGGCCCTGTGCAACGACGATGCCCCTTGCTGTCCAGCGGTCCACCAGGATTTTCCTGGCCGCGCAGCCGGTCCAGACGTCGCCGCCTTTAGCTTTGATCACCCCGGCGAGCGACTCCATCAGCGCCAAGAAGCCCCCCGGCGGGTGGCCGAAACCCCGCGCCTGGGACGACCATTTCAGGAAGCGAACAAACGACCCGGCAGGTTGCTCGTGGAGGTTGATGGTCTGCATGGCGGCCGTCAGGGACTGGAAAATGCCGAGAATCCGTTCGTCTCGAGTGAACTGGGCCAGCCAGTCGCGGGCGGTGATGGTATCGGCCGGCTCCTGCCATTTCATGGCGCGCCGGATGGCGGCCATAACCTGTTCGCCCCGGCCTCATCTACCCGGGACATCAGCCACCCCAGTACGCCTTTGGGCGGCGGTTGATAGACCTGGCCCTCGATGCGGTAGCGGGCGTCTTCAGGCGGCACAGGACGAAGTGGGTAAGGAACGTTTACTTCCCGGAAGACGTGGGCCAGCCCTTCACCGGTGGGAGTGTAGACGACGCCGGTGCCGAGCTTGAATCCTTTGTACTCGATGGTGGAACAGCGTCCGCCCATGAGGGCCAGTTTCTCCACCACCAGGGTTTTATAGCCGGAATGGGCCAGCAGGGCGCCGGCGCACAGCCCGCCGGCGCCGGAACCGATAACCACAACGTCATAGCTAACCTGCTTCATGGGACAACTCCAGCGCGTCTACCGGGCAGTATTCCAGGCAAACGAGACAGTCATCGCAGCGCACTCTTTGCACGGCGCACAGCCCCCAGGCCGCCAGGGCCTCGCGGGGGCAGAAGGGCACGCACTGGGCGCAGCCGACGCACTTTTCTTCATTGATAACGAGCATCATGGCTCCTTTCTAAAGCGGACGCAAGAGACAACGAAAAAAATCTTCACCACAGAGACTCAGAGGGCACTGAGGGACTTGTGTAGCTGACGGATTGAAGATTGCTCGTGTCTTTGCCCCTGCGTTTCTCCGTGTCTCTGTGGTGGAGTCCGGCCATCCGGGTTTTCGACAACCGCCCCGCTCTGCGGGAGTCCCGACGCGTCGGGACAATGGGTGTCGCTACGGTTGGGGGTGGAATCTTCGAATCTTGAATCTTAGAATCTTTTGTTTTCACCCTCACCTTAATCCTCGACATGCGGGATGCAACTGTTGCTTGTCGAGAGGTATGATGGTCTTGATAGTCAATCTGCCGTCGTCGTAGACAATCCCGTCTACTAGCATACGGAGCAACTCCTGGCGCTCGGAGAAGCTCATATTCTCCAAACCCAGGCTTAGCCTCGCGGTCAACTGTTCGAGTTGGTCCTTGTAGCTAAGGGCTTTATCCAGGTGTTTCAATTGAAGTTCCAACTCCCGGAATCGTTGATCGGCGGCTGATTTCTCTTTATGAATGCGAGCCACTTCTTCTCTCATCATGAAGTCAGCGTAAAATCCCTTCCGATAGCCTTCAACGAGCCGCCGCTCCTCATTTGGGAATTCCTCCAGTCGCTTGTGTAACTGGTTTAACTCCATTTCCAATGTCTCCCGGGTGGCGGAACCCGACTGGGTGAGGGATTCCAATTCCTTGGTCAAAAGGTCTGGATTCTTGAGTAAATCGGTAACGGTATTCCAAACAGCCGCCTCAAGGTTGTGCCCGTTGACCCACTTACAG
This sequence comes from Chloroflexota bacterium, assembly GCA_016210565.1. Taxonomy (GTDB): domain Bacteria; phylum Chloroflexota; class Dehalococcoidia; order JACQUA01; family JACQUA01; genus JACQUA01. The sequence continues at coordinate 2,494 of JACQUA010000398.1, read as the reverse complement.
GAACACGGCTGGGGTTCACCTTTTTCGTTGATGGGCGCTCGGAAGGCGTGGCTATTCAAACAGCGATAGTAGAGCCACCCGTGGCAAGTCCGGCCCCCCATACTGGCACCACAGGTGTGCTTGATTAAGCCTGTGAGCAGATACTCCCGTTTGGTGTTCCGCCGGGCAAGAAGGAGATTCTGGTCCAACCGTTTCTGTACGACATCGAAGATATCTCTGGTGACTATGGCGGGCACTGTTGCGGCGATCTGCTCTTCCCGGGACCGCTGGCGAGCCTTAACCAGCTTTTGCCCAGTCCTTGCTGCCGCTTTACCAACCTGCCAGCGGTTCTGCCAAAGGACGCCCAAATACGTTTCGTTGCTCAGCATCCGGGCTAGAGAGCTTGAACGCCAGCGTTTCCCTCCCCGCGGCCGGGCTACGCATAGCCTGTTGAGCCGGTCGGCCAGCCCTACCATCGAAAGTCGCTCTTCGCTATAGAGGTGGAAAATAAGGCGTACTATCTTTGCTTCTTCCTGGTTTATTACCAAGGTCGATGAGGCCGGATCAAAGCGATAACCATATGGTGCCGCCGCCCCGCTGACGACCTTGCCCTGGCGGGCTTTCTCCAGACGTCCCCGGATCGTCCGCTCCCGGATCTTGGCCCTCTCGTACTCAGCCACGGCACCCCGCATGGCAAAAAACATGCGCCCTTCCGGCGAAGCATCCGTATCCTGAGTGATGAACTCCAGGCGTACCCCGGCTTTTTCCCACTGGTCACCAAGTAGCAGCAGGTCAGAAAGACTCCGCGACAATCTGTCGGGATCATAACAAAGCACCAAATCGATCAAACCTTCAGCAATGGCACGGCGTAACCTGATCAGCGCCGGCCTGTCAAGATCGCCTCCAGAGTAACCGTCATCTACGAACGCGTCTTTCTCACCATCCGGTATGAGGTGATAACCTTTCTCCTTAGCCCGCTTCTTCAAACCCCAATCCTGAGCGCCCAATCCGTATTTTTCGACCTGGGCATCGGTTGAAACTCTCTCGTATAAACCTGCTCGATTCATATGCCTCTCCTGTAGCCATCCATGCGTTCTTCAAGGGCTGGATAAATTATAGCAGGAATCTCTTGCTCATCATATCCGCTACCATAGCAGAAAAATCGAGGAATCTTGGGAGGTATGGCCCATCGTGATTAGCCCCGTTCGCGGAGTGAATTCACAAAGGGATTGAAGATGGCGCGAACAAATCAAGCTCTTGTTCAGTTGTTAGGTCGAGTGCGGTCCCCCACATCCCCTATACCTTTAGCTGTTTCCCTCGCATCTCTCGATGGACTCCAAAACAGATGATCAGAGGAACCTTTGTGTTGGCACCGACGGCGGGTTAACATTCTCTGAAGCTTATTTCCGAGGTCACTGGCCCGAGTCGTCCTCGATTGTACGTACTTCAATAGGTCGAATTACCAAGACGGCCGAAAGCAGCGGCAGAAGGCAGACTTTTTTCATCTGTCCAAGCGAGCCAATTCGTTTATTGAGTATGGTGAGGACCCGCAATATCGTCACCAGTTCTGGCTGAGAAGCTTATTTGGCTCTTAGGGTCATTCAGTGGCCCAAAACAAACAACTGGCGCCGACCCAAATGAGTAAACATTGCAACCTCCAATTCGCGGAATTCCACGACTCAGAGGCGCTTGAACAATTCACACAAGTCTTTCGATGGGAATTCCCCGCCTTTCAAGCCTGAGGTATAGATCTATCCATTTCTTGGGTTGTGGATTTATTGCCGACTCAACGACCTTGGTTAACATACCTTCGGGTCCATCCGCCGTTGTTGTGCTCACCGCCAGCAGTCCGACCCCTCTGCGCTGGCACAAGCTCGCCACTGGGGACGAGCATTCAGCCTTTGGTCGGCACAGAAACACCCTGTGCGCGTAGTGCGGGAAGTGGGCCACCAGTGCCTCCAACTCGCTAGCGTTCACCTCGCCAGCGTCAGCTTTTAGTTGAACTACGGTTATTTCAGAAGTTACATTTGCAGCCAAAGTGAACTTGAAGATTACGATGTGAGCCTTTGCCAGAGACTTGCCACCTTCTCGTAGTAGAACTTCGGTTTCGACGTAACCCATTTCACCCGTTGCGTTCAGCCTGTTTACAATCGTCTTTTTGATGTGGTCGTAGGTCGGTTTATTATTCAAACAGAACTCCTGTAAAGCTCAGCCTTCGAGACAAGTCCGATTCGTCGTCGCTTCCGGCTCGACCAAACCCGACGGCTAAGTCTTCCGAATCTTCGACGCCCTCACCTAGCTAGTGGCTTTCGGAAATATGTGGCCAAAACCGCCACTAACAGTTGCTCAAGGTAAGGAATTCTTGCTCTGCGGTGCACCCCTTCTGGCAAACGGGCCATAGCAACTATAGCCAAGTCAAAGAGATGTTACATTTCTGCATTCTAGTGTATCGTTTCATTAAACTATTGACATATAGCCCGGCTCGTGATATATTGATTTCCAGAAAGGATAGGAG
>JACQUA010000388.1 GCA_016210565.1 Chloroflexota bacterium | reverse complement strand
CTTCCCCACTTGCCCACAAAGGTCCCCCAGGTGTCGAAGTACTGCACCCGGTGGTTGTACTGGTCCACCACGTACACATAGTTGTTGGTGGAGTTGTACACCACGTCGGCGGGATGGGAGAACTGCCCATCTCCACTGCCCTGGCCTCCCCAGTCCTGGACATAGTTGCCGTATCTGGTGAACTGATAAACCCGGTCGTTCCAGAAGTCGGGGACAAAGAAGTTGCCGGCAGCGTCCCGGGTCACCCCCGTGGGACTGCCGAGCTTGTCCTGTCCGAAGGACCCCACGAACTGGCCGGTGGAGGTGTATTCGCCGATGCGGTAGTTGCCCCAGTCGGCCACCCAGGTATTCCCCGAGGAATTGGTCTCGGCGTGCCAGGGGGTGCTGACAGTAGAAGAAGGACCGCTATCCCCGAACTTGAACAGGAAATTCGTCTCGGAGGTCAATCTATCCAGGAAGTCATAGGCAAACGTCTCGGTCTCTGCCTGCGCCGGCAGGAGGTCTTCCCGCTTGGTGAGATTGCCGATGGCGTCCCAGGTGTGGTTGACTTCCTGGAGGGTCGTGTCTGGCGTTCCTGTTTTCACCGTTTTGATGCTGTAGAGCTTGCCGTAGTAGCCCCCGGACTGTTCGATACCCCAGTAGCCGTAGGTCGTCCGGGTGTTGTTGTCCAGACGGATTGGCTACCTATTTTCCGTAGCAATGGTTTATTACCCGGCCCAGTGGTCTCTTCAACTGAGCCATATCGTGATCGAGGCGCAGCAGAACGAGTTTGACCTCGGCTGCGTTCTTGCCAAGCGACTCCCTGTCGACAGTGTCTGCGCTCGCGAGTTCATCTACAAGCCTGTCGAATTCCTTCAGGTCAGATTGCATAAAGGTGAGGTTTGCTGCGATGGCCTGGGCTGTGCGAGAGCGTCTTTTCAACACTATCATCCTTTTCTCGATTTCTCCACGTAATCGCCTATCCCGGAGTTCTCTATTCGGTGCGGCTACACGGCGGCCAACGACGTTCGCCCTGGGGCCTGGTTGGGAACAAAAGGCGACCACCGCATCAAGGCCCTTCCCAAGTCTTGTCATGTGCCATCTTATGTGGTGGAAGGCGCCAACCGTAAGATCAACCAAGATCGTTCTTACGGTTCTTTTTGTCCGGGCATCGGGCCGTGAAAAAGAACTTATCAGCCGTATGCACTTTTTCGATTCCCCCCATATGTCCGCAAGGTGAGTCGCCACATCCACAGCCAGACGATTCTCTATTCCGATGGCTTCGAGTTGCAGCCGAACCCGGTGATTGAGCGCCAGAACGTCGTGAACAGAGGCCGTTTGTGTCTTCCAACTAGAATTCGTTTTGGTGTGCATAAGAGTAGCCAGTCAGTTTTTGTAGGCCTTAGTCAGAAGTGCCTGCGTTTCCGCTTTCGGAAACCGCGGCTGTGCTTGCCGTGTTCTTTGATTTCCCCCCGTGCTGTTCGATAATGTCTTGCGCCTCTTTTCTGGCCTTGGGTCCTAATTTCTTTAGCTCTTCTTCGATTTGTCGTTCGAAATTCTTTATTTCGTTCTGCCAGTGTTTTACGCTCGGGTCGGTGGGACTGTTGTCAATTTTATCGCGATGTTCTCTGATCCTGTTAAGCCAGCTTTTGATTGAGTCCACGCGACTGCCGTCAGCCTTTCCACCCTTTTTGCTTAAGAAGGTTGTCAGTGCCGCTCCAGCGTCTGATATCAGCCGTTGGATGAGCAATGCTGCTCCCAGTCTTGTAACGACCTCGACGTATCCTCCGCCAGCTCCTAAATGCCCTGTTAGCATCGGTCTGTTTAGCACGTCAGTGTTAACCTGAGTGCCCTCGGGGTCGGTGTATCTGAGGGGATTGTTCAGAGCATAGGAGTATCTGTTGTGTTCTTGAGGCTCGGTGGTCCAGTAGCCCGGCTTCTGGTTTCCGAGCAACATAGCGGCTGAGGCATCGTCTTCCCCGTGAGGAGCCACATTGGTACCTGCAGGTCGCCCGCCGGGGTAGGATACCGTTAATGCCTCTAATATCTGGCCGATGGGCAGCGGGGCCGTCTGGGTGAGGCGGTCCGCGCTGATGAAGCGGCTGAGCTGGGGGTCGTAGTACCGGGCGCCGTAGTAGTAGAGGCCGATGTCATCCAGGCGCTGGCCGGTGAATTTGTGGGTGGGGAGGGTGCCCGATGAGGAACGGGTTTCGCCGTAGGGTTTGTACTTGATGGAGCCGGCCGCGTTCCCCGAAGTGTCCGTGGTCAGGGACGTGCCGGTGAGGTGGTCCTGGTGGATGTAGCGCAACGTGGCGCTGCCTTGCTGGGGGATTTCTTTGTAGGCCACCAGTTTGTCGCCCAGGTAGTAATAGAGCGTCACGGTACCGGTGGAGAGGTTCTTTTCGTAGTATTTGCCGGCGTAGAGAATGGTTGCGCCGCCTTCGGTCTTTTTGACCCGGAAGCCGTCGCCGTCGTAGACGTAGCTGACGCCTCCGGCGACGGCGGTCAGGCGGTTCTCGATGTCCCAGGTCAATGTCTGCCCGGCCCGGTTGGTCATGTTCCCGTTGGCGTCGTAACCGTAGCCGGCAGAGCCGGCCTGCGTGACGGCGTGGGGCTTGCTGCCGTAGGTGTAAGCCAGGCCATCCCGGGAGGTCATGTTGCCCACGGGGTTGTAGCTCCAGGCCGTGGTAGTCGATAAGTCGAAAGTCTGGAGTCTTGAGTTATTGTAATCTACTACGTAGATG
>JACQUA010000384.1 GCA_016210565.1 Chloroflexota bacterium | reverse complement strand
CTCATTGCTCCTGGCTACAGTGTACCAGAAGAATGTTAAGAGCGGCTTAAGGCTTCGTTAAATTTTCGTCAAATCCAATAAGTAGGTGGGTTAAGCGTCCCGATGCCGCAACGGGACGCGAACCCACCAACAACCGGAAATTCCAAATTCCAAATCCCAAGTACCAAACAAACCCGAAATCCGGTTGTCCCAGTACGAAAACGGGTTGCTCTCCGGGTCTTGATTGTGCGACTTGAACCATCGAATTTGCTCAGAAAATAGGCTGTCACCCTGAGCGAAGTCGAAGGGTCTTTCGTCCCGCGCCCCGCCCCGATAGATTCTTCGACTACGCTCGCTGCGCTCGCTTCGCTCAGAATGACATTTTCATCCTTCATGGTGCGCCATCGGCGCATGGGGGATTGATTGGAATTTGGAATTTGGCTATTGGAATTTGTTCATAACGCTGGTGGGTTCGCGCAGCCTCCCCCCGGTGTCCCAACCCCTGTGCGCTTAACCCACCCTACGTTATTCCTATCCCCAGCGGGAGGCTGAAACTAAAGGTTGAGCCTTTGCCTTCTTCACTCTCGGCCCAGATGCGGCCTCCGTGGGCCTGCACTGTGTGCTTGGCGATGGCGAGTCCCAGCCCGGTGCCGCTGCCGGACCGTGACCTATCCGCCTTGAAGAAGCGCTCGAAGACGTGGGGCAGGTCTTCCCTGGATATCCCGGCGCCGGTGTCGGATACCGAGACTGCCACCGAGTCTTGGCCCGGGCTCGTGCGAATCGTTGCCTTGCCGCCGGGCGGCGTGAACTTGATGGCGTTGTGGACAATGTTGATGATCACCTGCTGAATTCGTTCCCTATCGGCCCGCACCGGCGGCAAGTCGTTGTGCAGGTCGGTGAGGAGCGCCACCTTCTGCCTTTCGGCCTGCGGGGACAGCCCGGCAATGGCCTCGGTCACCAGGAGATTCAGATTTACCGGCGCCAGTTTCAAGGCGGCCCTGCCGGTCTCGATGCGGGACAGTTCGGTCAGCTCCGCCACCATCTGGATGATCCGGTCCACCTCGATATCAACCTTATTTAAGAAGTCCCTGGCAACCGCCCCGTCATCGACCGCGCCATCCTGCAAGGTCTCGATCAAAGCCTTGACGGAAGCGAGAGGCGTCCTCAGCTCATGGGAGACGTTGCCAACCAGTTCCCGGCGCATCGTTTGCAGGGTTCGCATTTCGGTGAGGTCCTGGAAGAGAAGCACCGCGCCCGAGGGCCTGGCCGCGGCCAGAGGAATGGCGACGACCCGCAAGAAGCGCCCCCCCACAGCGTCGACCTGGCCCGTCCGGGATGCCCCTGTTTCGAGACACCTCTTCAGAAGCTCGTCAATTTCGTGGTCCGGTATTACCTCAATCAATGGCCGGTTCAGGGCGTCTGCTCGCCGGAAGCGGAACTGGCCCTCGGCGGCGGGGTTGGTGAGGACGATGTGTCCTGCGGCGTCGGTCACCATCACGCCATCCGTTAGGCTGGACAGGACCATTGCCAGCTTGCTCTTTTCCGCCGTCATAGCCTCCATCATTTCTTTGAGGCTGGCGGACATCTCGTTGAAGGCGCGACCGAGCTGGCCCAACTCGTCGCCGGTCCGTATTGGGATTCTCTGGCCCAGTTGCCCCGAGGCTATTCTCAGGACCGCCCTGGTCATCTGCCTGACAGGCCGGGTTATCATTCTCGCGATCAGCGCCGTAGCCAGAATGACCAGCGCGGTGGCGATCGCCATGGTCCAGGCGATCGCGCCGATGGCGCTATTGATGGAACCCTGGACAGAGCCCAGGGGCAGCGCCACCCGGGCTATGCCGGTGACCGCGCCGCGGTCGATCACGGGAACCGCCACATACATCATGGTCTGGCCCACCGTGATGCTGTAGCGGCTGCTTTCCCCCACGCCTGACGCCAGCGCGCCTGTCACCTCGGGGCGGGCCGAGTGATTCTCCATCAGGGAAGGGTCTTCCCAGCTATCACCCAGCACCGTGCCGTCCCTGGCGATGATGGTCACCCTGGCATCTATGTCCTTGCCAGCCTTCTTGGCTATGGCGTCGGCGATATCGTTGGGCGCGGCCGGGACGGCGAGCCCCGCGAGACTGGCCTCCGCGACCAGACTGGCTTCCTTGATGAGATGGGAGCGCAGGGAATCGAGCTCGTCGGCCCGGGTCGAACTCACCATGAAGGACCCGAGAATACCCATGCTGACCAGGATCAGCAGCGTCAGGGGAAGGGTTATCTTCCAATACAGGCTCCTCGACACTTCTATTCCTCTATTTTGTAGCCGGTCCCCCGGACCGTCACCAGTCGCCGGGGTTTTGCGGGGTCGTCTTCTATCTTTTCCCGCAGCCAGCGCACATGGACGTCCACAGTGCGGCTGTCTCCCCCGTAGTCATAGCCCCATACCTTTTCCAGCAGGTGCTCACGGCTGAACACCAGCCCCTTGTTCCTGGCGAGATAGACGAGCAGGTCGAACTCCTTTGGCGCTAAGTCCAGCGTCGAGTTCCCGATCATGGCCCGGTGGCGGGCAGTGTCCACGACGATGTCACCCGCCTGGAATACTGTCCCCTGCCCGGCGGGCGCCGGCTCTGACATGGGAGACCGGCGGAGCATGGCCCGGACGCGGGCCATCAACTCCCGGGTGCTGAAAGGCTTGGTCACGTAGTCGTCGGCGCCCAGGTCGAGCCCGGTCACTTTGTCGTTTTCTTCAGTCTTCGCGGTGAGGATGAGCACCGGCGTCGCCATTTCCTTACGCAGGATGCGGCACACCTCGAAGCCGCCGAGTTTCGGGAGCATAAGGTCCAGGATAATGAGGTCCGGCCGGTGTGTTCGGGCTCCTTCCAGCGCCTGCAGGCCGTCGGCGGCGGTGGCCACGTCGTAGCCTTCCCGGGTAAGGCTGTATTCCAGGACGCCGAGCAGCGTCCGGTCATCCTCCACGATAAGGACCTTGCGCTTGTCTGTCATAGTCTCGCTACAAGTATAGTGCCAGCGGGAGGACCTGCGCAAGGCGTGGCCTTGCGCAGCCCGCCCACGGGGTGGTTCGGCTCGGGCCAGATGGCGGCTGGTTGCAATATTGCATTAAAAATGCAAAAATACAGAACATGACAGGAAGTTACATTCATCGAACTATAGAGCCCGTTATCCGGCGGGCGGTCAGGGAGTTCCCGGTGACGGTGCTTACGGGCCCGCGACAGTCCGGGAAGACCACCGTCCTGAAGCGCCTGTTCGGCAGGCAGTACCGGTACGTCTCTCTTGAGGCTCCAGATGTGAGAATGGCCGCCGCAGGAGACCCGCGCGGGTTCATTGGCATGTACCCGCCGCCCGTGATATTCGACGATGTCCAGCATGTCCCGGAACTGCTTCCCTATGTCAAGGAAAAGGTTGACGCCGACCGGGAAAAGCCCGGGCAGTATGTTATGACGGGGTCGCAAAACCTCTTGCTCCTGGAGCGCGTCTCGGAGTCCCTCGCCGGACGGGCGGCGGTTTTGCGGCTTCTTCCCCTTACCTGGCGCGAGGCCGAGGGGCGTTCGCAGAAGCCGTTTCCATGGGAGATGACAGAACGGGAGACCGGGAAGACGCCATCTAACCCAGCATCTCTGTGGGACCGCTTCTTGCGCGGCGGCTATCCGGAGCTTGTGGCCCATCCAAAGCGGGATGCGTATCTCTGGCACTCCGCCTACGTACAGACCTATCTGGAGCGCGACGTGCGGAGCCTCCGGCAAATAGGTGACCTTACCCAGTTCCAGAGCTTCCTCAGGGCGCTGGCGGCCCGGAGCGCGCAACTCCTCCAGCTTTCTGACCTTTCCCGGGATCTCGGCGTTGCGGTGAACACGGTCAAGGCATGGCTTTCGGTGCTTGAAGCGACGCACCAGGTGATGGTGTTACGCCCATACTTCGCCAACGTGGGCAAGAGGCTGGTGAAAACGCCCAAAGTATACTTCATGGACGTGGGAACGCTGTGCTACCTGGCGGGCCTGAGAGACCCGGCCCATGCCGCTTCCGGACCGATGGGTGGGGCGATATTCGAGACCGCTGTGATCACGGAGGTTTACAAGACACTCCTGCACCGTGGAAGCGACCCCCGAATGTATTTCTGGAGGACCTCGTCCGGAACAGAAGTAGACGTCCTGATTGAGTCGGGTCAAAGACTGGTGCCCCTGGAGATCAAACTCTCGTCGACGCTTCGCCCCGCCATGGCTTCGGGCATCAAGACGTTCCTGGAGGACTTCGGGGATAGGGCGGTGCCGGGTTACCTGGTGCACACGGGAGATATCCGGCTTCCGCTGGGCTCGGGAGTGACGGCGCTGCCTTTTGCCGAGTTGTGACGGAGGGTGTGGGGTGGCTACTGGCCATTTGCTACTTGCTATTGGCTTCTCCCCTTGGCCCAGGCGTCCCGCCTGTGGAAGCTGGACCTTGCCGGTGCTGCTGGCCGATGGAGTGAGCCGGCCGTAGCGGCACGCTGCGCGTGCCCCGCCGGTGCTTCGGACAGGCCCGGTATTGGTTGTTGGCCACCCATACGAGGCGGGTGGATCGGGCGACAGTCTTCGGGTCTTCGGATGGCGATGTCGATGTGCTCGTTGAATTCGAGCCGGGCCGCACGCCCGGGTTTGCTTTTGTCGGGATTCAGGAGGAGCTTTCGGAGGTGCTCGGCAGGAAGGTAGACCTGAATACGCCAGCGTGCCTGAGCCGCTACTTCAGAGATCGGGTCGTGCAAGAGGCGAAGGTGCTGTATAACGCGGGCAAGAGACTACGAATGCCTCTGCCACATGCGGGATTCCAGGGCTCTGGAGAGCACCCGTAGCGACACCCCTTGTCCGCCTTGCGGACTCTCGCAGAGCGGAGCGGGTGTCGAAAGGACCGGTGGTCAGCCGGGGACGACAGTGGCTCATGGCAACAGGGAGAAACGGTGGGTTCGCACAGCCGCCCAGCTTCCCCGTCACCCCGCTGTGCTTAACCCACCCTACAACGCTGGCTACTGGCTACCGCGCACCCGTAAAGGGTGCGGCTACTCACTACTCACTCCCCGCCGCGTACTGTCCCGCCATCCGGCCGAAGGTCAGCGCCGTAGCCAGCCCCGAAGACGAACCGGCGTGGTAGCTCCCCTTGTAGGTCTTGACCCCGGCAAGCTCATAGGGCCTGCCGAAGGCCCAGTTCACGATGGACCCCGCGGCGTAAAGCCCCGGTATTGCTTCGTTCTCCAGGTTTAGCACCCGCGTGCGGGTATCTATTTTCAAACCGCCCAGGGGGTGGTTTAGCCCGGGCCAGACGGGGTAAACGGCGTAGAAGGGTGGCTTCTCGATGGCCAGGGCGTGTTTGGTCCTGGGCACGGGTAAGTCAGGGGCCTTGCCGTCGCTGACCCGGGAGTTGTACCCGGCGATGGTCTTTTTCAGGCCTGCCGGATCGACCCTTATCCTGAGCGCCAGCTCTTCCAGGGCGCCGGCGGTCAGGATGGCTTCCTCTTTGCCGGGGTAACTGTCGAACTCTTCCGGGTGCATTGCGCGCGCCTTATCGTCGAAGATCAGCGCCGCTTCATTCCCCGGCTGGTAGACGATGGCGTTGGCTATTGCATCGCTGTCGGCGACGCCCTCGTCAATGAAGCGCTGGCAGTTGCGGTTGATGTAAATGCCCAGGTGGTAGAGGTTCACCATGTGGCGCGAGGGGCCTTCGCCCAGCAGTTTGTCCGTGGTGCGGACGTGGCAGACGCTCAGGTTGTCCATCCGGGCGCCCAGCTCCGCCGCCATGATGAGGCCGTCGCCGGTGTTATGGGTGCTGCCGGTGATGAGGGGCAGGTAGGTTATCTCCGGCCCGACCCACTTCAGCATCATCTCCTGGTTGCCGGTGAAGCTGCCGGTGGCCAGGATGACCGCCCGTGCCTTGAAATCGAACTCCCCCTGGCGGTTTCTGGCGCGGGCGCCCGTCACCCTGGGGCCTTCGGTGAGGAACTTCAGGGCCTTGGTCTCGAACAAAAAGCGGACGCCTTTCTGCTCGCAGACGCCGTAGAAGAAGGGACAGATGGCCGGACCCCTTCCCAGCACGCGGTTCCACTTGCTGTCGTAGGGCATTTTCAGGTCGTCGCGGAGCCAGCGGCAATAGTTGTCCACCCGTTCCAGGTGGGCGCGCATGAGTTCCAGGTCCACCCGTCCCCAGCCCCGCTCCCGGTGCCTTTCCAGCAGTTCGTCTATGGGGCCTTCGAGGGCGAACCGCGCCAGCCCGCCGCCCCCTGCCCGGTAGGTATCGTTGGCGGCGCCGCCGGGGGCATAGAGCTTGTCTATCCTCTTGCCCCGCATCGGCGGCATCTTATCCAGCACGGTGACCTTAGCCCCCGCGCTGGCCGCCTCCACCGCCGCGACCAGCCCCGCCAGTCCCCCGCCCAGGATGAGCACGTCCTGTTTTTCATCGGTAATTACGTTTGTCATGGCTACTCGTTGCCTGTTTCTAAGATTATCCGCCTGGTTGCGAGAATCCGACGCTCGCGTGGCGGCAACGCTGTTCCCTCCCGGGGTAGCGAGCAAGGTGTTGTCCGGCGAATCACCGTCTGCAGGTTATCATAGCTTCACCCTCTTTATCCAGGTACTTTATCAAAATCCCGATCGTCGCTTACAATCTCGCTTATTCCGAAATGCCTCATTATTGCTACATGAAAAGCGTCTCTGGGCTTCAGGTGGTTGTTCTCCACAAAATCAAGTGCTTGTAGAGGAACAGAAGCGGCAACTTCTTTGACCACAACAGGTTTGGAATGTCGTAAACATCCTCAACTGTTTCTCTCAGCACCTCGGCATTGCCGCTTTTGATAACTACCCACATGAGTTCGTCCAAAGCCAGCGAAGAGGTTATGGCTTGCATCCCCTCCACTATTTGCTTGAGGATCCTCCTGGCGCTCTGACCCTTGGCAGAGTGGTCAAAGTTGCAGAAAACGAAGAAGCTCGCATCGAGATAGATCATCTGAACTCCTCTTCGTACAGCCTGTCTCCGTAGACCCAACCAAGCTTTTTTAAGTTGCCGCCGTATTTCTTTGCCCTGTCGCTGGCCCTTTTTACAGGGTCCTCTTGCCGAACAGGCTTTATTTCTATCGGCTTGCCCTCAGTTCGACAATGGCTTCCTTCTCATCAATCAGACCTACGCGCTCCCGCATGAGTTTCGGAAGTACCACTTGGCCCTTCTTGCCCAGTTTGATCTTCATTTTTTCAATTTTGACAGTTGTGTCTCTTTCTCCGTTTCGGTGAGGGTGGCCTCCAAAAACAGCGATTGGCCAGCAGCCCGTTATGCAGAACTTGTTTCATCCCAAATCAAGTTCAGCACCGCCGGATAGCGGGACGATGAGGTTCCGGAACAAGTACGGAATGACCGCCAAACCAGCCGCTGATTCCTGAGGGATGGATTCTGCCGCTTCTATCCAAGTATTATACCACGAAGCAGGCCGGGCAAACCGGGCAACAGCGCCGTACGCCGGGGACCGGTTTCCAACTCCTGGTCGGTTGCCGCACCGGAGGGGGCTGACTTCACTTCACGGGAGCCTTTACAGGGTAGGTTTGAACAAAGGTCAGTTTTGTCTCCTGGAGCCGCTTGCTCCGAAAAGGTATGCCCGAAAAGGTATGCCTTGCACCATAGCCACTTGCGGTGTAAAATCGGATGGCTGAAAAGGACTTGGTTTTGGAGGGCGCTTTGGCACAGTTCGGAAGAAAGACACCATGGGGCCTCGGATCAGGCACTGGATCCCCCTGTGGCCCTGTGCGAAAATCGCTCCTTGTGACTGATGGGCACATGGACCCATTTCGGCACGCAGTCATGTTCCTGTCCCATGATTGGGCTGACAACGACATGACGGATAGACCTAATGACGAACTCAGGCAATCGTTCCAAGTCTGGTACGACCACCCTACCCCTACATACCCTGTCCCGACCCTTCGGACGATTGGGAATGAGAAATTTGACCGGCAGCCAGTATTAGATAGGGCCCCGTATCTGCTCGTTGCGTGTCCTGAGTCGATGAGCTCACAGAGTTGGGCATGCGCCGAATTAACGTTAGCAGGCAATAGGCGTTTGGATCAACGTAATCGAATAGCGATTGCGCCATTGGATGGCTGCAAAGTCCAGGACTAAGGAGAGGAATCGTGGTTAACGATTTTTTTGAGCACCCCATCCTCAATTCCCCCTATGAATACCCGGTACGGTATTGGGAGCTTGATGACCAGGGCCAGCCAACCCAGCGAATCATCGAGAGTCGCCGCAAGGCGGAGTTCATTACGCCGATTCCCAAACCGAAAAAGCGCAAGCCGGTCGCGGCCCAGCAACGAATGGTATTCGACGAAGGCAAAGGGCTTTCCACCCAACAACAGCAGTATGAAACCACTTCGACCATGATCAATGAGCTTCGCCGCCATGTAGACCAGTGGCGAAGCTTACCGAATCCCAACGACTGGCATGTCACCCCCGAGACCGCGCGCCTGCTTCAGCACTGGCGGCATCACAAGTTCAGTGATACCCGGCCATTCTTTTGTCAGGTGGAGGCGGTTGAAACCGCAATCTGGCTGACAGAGGTGGCCCCGCACGCCGGCAGGGTGGGCAGGCAGTTTCTTGAACATCTGGCCAATGCCAACCACGATGCTAACCCTGAGCTCATGCGCTTGGCCTTGAAGCTGGCCACGGGCGCCGGGAAAACAACCGTCATGGCGATGCTCATCGCCTGGCAGACAATCAACGCGGTCCGCAGCCCCAACAGCAAACAGTCTACGCGTGGTTTCCTCGTTGTCACCCCGGGGATCACGATCAAAGACCGTCTACGTGTTCTCCAGCCCAATGACCCGGATAGCTACTACGCCAGCCGGGAGCTGGTTCCCGGGGACATGCTTGACGAGATAAACCGTGCCAAGATCGTCATCACCAACTATCACGCCTTCAAGTTGCGAGAGCGCATTGAACTCTCTGCCGGCGGCCGCTCGCTGCTCAAAGGGCGTACTGGCGACGAGCTGAACACCGTCGAAACCGAAGGTCAGATGATCCAGCGCGTCATGCCCGACCTCATGGGAATGAAAAACATTCTCGTGTTGAACGACGAGGCTCACCACTGCTACCGCGAAAAGCCCAACACGCACGAAGACGAAGGTCTGAAAGGCGACCAGAGAAAAGAGGCGGAAAAGAATAGCGAAGCCGCCCGCCTCTGGATTTCCGGCCTCGAAGCGGTGAACCGCTAGCTCGGCCTGACCCGTGTCATTGACCTTTCGGCCACTCCGTTCTTCCTCAGTGGCTCTGGCTACGCCGAAGGCACCCTGTTCCCCTGGACCATGAACGACTTCTCGCTCATGGACGCCATCGAATGCGGCATCGTAAAGCTGCCCCGCGTTCCTGTCGCCGAGAATATCCCGGGCAACGAGATGCCGATGTATCGGAATCTCTGGGAGAACATCCGTAAGGACATGCCGAAGAAGGGCCGCGGCAAGGGCGAGGAACTCGATCCCCTCAAACTTCCCACTCGCCTGCAAACCGCTCTCCAGGCTCTCTACGGCCATTACGAGAAGACCTTTCATCTTTGGGAGAAGGACGGAATCAAGGTCCCGCCCTGCTTCATCATCGTCTGCCAGAACACAGCCATCTCGAAACTCGTTTACGACTATATCTCAGGATTCTTCCAGAAGGATCAAGGCGGTCTGCCGAAGTTGGTTAATGGCCGCCTCGCCCTGTTCCGTAACTTTGACGAGACGACCGGCAATCCACTTCCGCGGCCCAACACGCTGCTTATCGACAGTGAGCAACTCGAGGCCGGGGATGCGCTGGATGACAACTTTCGGAGCATGGCCGCCGACGAGATAGAACGCTTTCGGCGCGAGATCATTGATCGCACCGGGGACGCCCGCGCAGCGGAGAACCTAACGGATCAGGAACTGCTCCGCGAGGTTATGAACACCGTTGGCAAACACGGCCAGCTCGGCGGCTCCACCCGCTGCGTGGTTTCTGTTTCCATGCTCACGGAAGGTTGGGATGCGAATACCGTTACCCACGTCCTGGGCATCCGGGCTTTTGGCACGCAGCTCCTGTGCGAGCAGGTCATCGGACGCGCCCTGCGCCGCCAGTCCTACGAACTGAATGAAGACGGCCCCGGCAAAGGCCTCTTCAATGTTGAATACGCCGATGTCTTTGGCATTCCCTTCGACTTCACCGCCAAGCCGGTTGTCGCACCACCTCAGCCGCCGCGTGAGACGGTCCAGGTCAAGGCCATCCGCCCGGAGCGCGACGCGCTCGAAATCCGCTTCCCCCGTGTCGAAGGCTATCGCGTCGAACTGCCGGAGGAACGCCTCACGGCCAGCTTCAACAACGATTCCATCCTGGAACTCACCCCCGAACTGGTCGGCCCGTCCATCACGCGAAACTCCGGCATCATCGGCGAAGGCGTGGACATGAACCTGGAGCACCTGGGTGACATGCGCCCCTCCACACTGCTCTTCCACGTTACCCAGCGCCTCCTCTATACCAAATGGCGCGACCCGGGCGAAGAGCCGAAGCTCCATCTCTTTGGCCAGCTCAAGCGCATCACCAGGCGGTGGCTCGACACCTGTCTCGTCTGCAAGGGTGGCACCTCTCCCGCACAGCTCATGTATCAGGAGCTGGCGGACATGGCCTGCAACCGCATCACCGACGGCATCAGCCGCGCGTTGGAAGGCAAGCGCCCCATCAAAGCCCTGCCCGATCCCTACAATCCCACCGGCTCCACCGCATACGTCCGGTTCAACACGTCCCGCACCGTTCGCTGGGAAACCAGTTCCACGAGCTGCCACATCAACTGGGTCGTGCTCGACAGCGATTGGGAAGCCGAGTTCTGCCGCGTCGCCGAGTCGCATCCCAGGGTTCGGGCGTACGTCAAAAATCACAACCTCGGTCTCGAAGTTCCCTATCGCTATGGCTCGGAGAATCGGAAGTATCTGCCGGACTTCATCGTGCTGGTGGACGACGGCCACGGCCCCGCCGACCTCCTGCACCTCATCGTCGAAATCAAAGGCTATCGAGGCGAGGACGCGAAGGAGAAGAAGTCCACCATGGACACCTACTGGGTGCCCGGTGTGAACAACCTCAGGCAATATGGCCGCTGGGCCTTCGCCGAGTTCACCGAAGTCTATCAGATCGAGGCCGACTTCAAGGCCAGGGTCGAAAGCGAATTCAACAAAATGATAGCAAAAGCAATAGGCAGCGAGGCGAGGATAATATGAACAGTATCAAACTGTTTGAATCAAAACAGATTCGCTCCGTCTGGAATAGAGTTGACCAGAAGTGGTATTTTTCT
>JACQUA010000371.1 GCA_016210565.1 Chloroflexota bacterium | reverse complement strand
GCCGGCCGGGCCTGTCATTCTGAGAGCTTGTGAAGAAATTGGTTAGTCCCTATCTAGCGACTTGTCTCGCTCATATCTGGGTTTTCAATTAATTCACAAACTCTGAGCGAAGCGAAGAATCTTTTCGCGGAATTCTGCAGTTAAGCACTGGTGACAGCTGATAGCTGACCGTTAGAAATCATTTTGCTGCTGTTGCTGGCGCATGCCGGAGGCGATTTCGCCGATAGCTTCATCCCGCTCGCGCTGGCTGATGCTGGGATCGTGGAGGACGTCCTTAAAACCGTGCTTCCGGTCGAAAACGTAGACGCCGGCCTTTTTGGGCTGGCTGAACTTCGCCGGACGCCGGTGCGCCGCCTGGCCGCAGACCTCGCACTTCTCTTCTTTTTCCTCGGTCATCCGCTGAAAGGTCTCAAAGACGTGCCCCTGGGGGCAAACATACTCATAGATTGGCATGGTCAATTCACCGACTGCGACAATGTTGGCTTGAATTCGGAGCTACGTTAAATCCTGGACGACCTATTATAGCATACCCAGAAATTCGATCGGGGTCACAATCTTTATCCCCTTGTATTCCTTCAGAGGCAGCAGGTGGCGGCGGTCCCCCGAGACAATGAACCTTGCCTTGCCACCTACTGCACATTCCAGTATTCTGTTGTCATCGTCTTTGCCGCTTATCCGGGAGATGCTTCGGGGCGGGTCGAGCACGTTAGCCCTATCAGCCAAGCCCTCGATAGCCTGAACGATAGCTTCCTTACTCCAGCCAAAGCCCTCAGCGAGCACCGTTGCCACTTCTTTCAGAATGAAAAGCGATAGGCAAGATTGAACTTCACCCCTCCGCAGCAGGTCCAGGACCTCCCTTGGCTTTCCACCAAAATTCAGGCCGGAGATGATAACATTGGTGTCGACAACCACAACCAGCCTGGTTTCATTTTCTATGGGCATCTACGATATTTTCTATTTCTTCTTCCCGCAGGCGCTTTTCCCTTGCTTTCAACTCCCCATACCGGTAGAGTCTGGCCCATCGTTTCTCCTCAATATATCGCCTCAGGGCCTCCCGGAAGAGCTCGCTCTTTGTCCTCCCTTCCTCCCTGGACAGATCCTCGACCTGTTTGGCCATATCTGGAGGGAGTGAGAGGGTAATTACCCTGGTTGTTCGCGGCATGGCTTGTCCTCTCTATCCGGTATTACTGAGTATTATACCATGTGTTTGGTCTGACCTGAAGATAGAGGGACTCCAGGATTCAAGATTCAAGATTGCAGATTACCCCCGTCGTTTGGACGGGTGCTCTTTCGTGCCCTTCGTGTTTTTCGTGGTTAAAAGAACCTTATGAACCATCAAACCTTATAAACCCTATGAACCTTCCCGCTCACGGCGGGCCACACGGGATTGACGAAACCGGACATCCCGTGACGGGCAAGGTCGGCCGCCCGCCCGGCCCCGCCGTGGTTGCGCACCGCCGCCATCAGCGGTCCCGTATCCCTGATGGGACCCACCCATTGCCCCCCCACCAGTTCGCCCCGGTGGAACACAAGACGGCAATAGCTGGTCCGGGTCTGATTCTCCATTATGTCAACACCTTTTCCGTCGAGCACCGAGGCGCTGTAGCCGAAGGACGAAGCAGCTACGCCGAAGATGGTCAGAGCTCTGGCGTTGACCGAGCCATGGTATTTCTCTTTCCCGCCCAGGCAGTTCCGGGCTGCCACCCGGGCCTGCTGCCGGGCGTTGCTCCAGAGCAGATTCAAAGCCTTCTTGCCGGAAAGGGCATCGGTGGTCTCCACGCAGTCCCCGCAGGCGTAAACCCCCCGGATGCTGCTGGACATGGCATTATCCACCGCGATACCCCCCAGCTCCCCGACCCGGATGCCGGCGCTTTTGGCCAGGCCCACGGCGGGAGTCATGCCGGCCGCCACAATGACGGTATCACATTCAAGGGAACGGCTTTCGGTGACCACGCCTTCCACGCTGGCAGCGCCTTCAATGGACAGGACCCGCTCGTGGTTGATCACCAGCACGCCGTTGTCTTCCAGGGCCTTTTGCAACAGGCCGGCTGCCTTTTCGTCAAAGGCCCGGGGCGCTACCCACCTGGTGGCGACGACGGTCACGCCGGCGCCCGTTTTCTTTAGCGCCGTGGCGGCCTCAAGCCCCACCGGCCCCGCCCCCGCGACCACCACCCTTTGCGGCCGGTGCGCCGCGATAGCGTCGATGTCGGCCAGGCTCTTGAAGGCGAAGACCCCCCGCAGCCCCACCCCCTTCACCGGCAGCGGCGACGGGGTGCTGCCCGTCGCCAGGACCAGGGCGTCGTATTCCAGAGTCGCGCGGTCAAGGAATACTTTCCCGGCCTGGCAGTCCAGCCCGTTGACCCGCTGACCCAGGCGCGTCTCTATCCCGTCACGCTCGTAGTCCTCCGGCTTCCGGATGAAGATGCGGGAGCGGGGGATGTCCCCGCTGAGGTAATAGGCCAGCACCGGAGCGGAATAGACGGGGGTCTTCTCCTCGGAGACCAGGGTGATGGAGGCGTCGGCGCTGATTTCTCGAATGGTCTTCGCCGCCGTAACACCGGCGATGCCGTTGCCGACGATGACGATTCTCGTCCGGGTCAACTCTAACCGCCGTCGGGGGGAATGTGGAACCACGAATGCACACGAATGAACACTAGAGTGCCTGTGCTTCCATTCACGTTAATTAGTGTTCATTCGTGGTTCCAGTTATCGCGGCAGGACACCTCGCCGCTCCAAATCCTCCGCCACATCCTCCAGGCCCAGGCGCTCCAGGGTCTTCCTCGGCGGCACGCCGGTCTTGAGGTCCCAGCCCCGCAGGGCATAGTAATCATCAATCATCTTCTCGACCTCCTCCCGCTTCATAATGGTCTTCTTATCCAGCGGGCCGCCGTTCAAGGGGACGTCGTAGTACATGTCCGGCAAGCGGTCATCTTTCCGGCTTATGCCAAGACTGTTGTTGAAGGCCTGCTCCAGGTTATACACCCTTTCCGCAATGGTCATCAATTCCAGGACGGTGAAATCAATGCCGGTCGCCAGCGCCACCAGCCGGGCATAGTCCGCCTCGTCAAGGCCGTCCAGGGCCAGCCGGGTATGGAACTTGCAGGTGCCGAGCATGTCGATCAAGGTGAAGATGTTCTGGCCGTAGACGGTCATCGGCGCCTTGCCTTCCCCCGTCCGGTAGTCGCCCGTCTTCGGGTTGCCCCACTTCCACCGGGAAGCCTCCTCGGGCGGCGCCGAAAACTCCCAGTAGGGAAAGCCCTTGAGGTGATCGCCACCGCGGGTGGAAAACATCGACCCCGAGGCACAGCCGTAGCTGGTCCGGACATTGGCTTCAAAGCAGGACCGGCCCTTCTGCGTCTGGGCGAAATACTCCGAGCCCTTGCCCGTGGCCCGGGCCGCCCTGGCCACGCCTTCGGCCAGCAGATTGCCAAGGCCCTCGCGATGATTGATCTTCATCAGGATTTCCAGTGCTGCCTTTTCGTTCCCCCAGTCCAACTCCAGGCCGTCGGTATCTTCTTTGTTGAAAATGCCGCGCTTGTAGCAATCGGTGGCCCAGGCCAGGAGCATGCCCGGCTCGGTGCCGTCCATGCCGTTGTCGTTGCAGTACTTCACCGCCGCCATGGCGAAGGCCAGGTTGGAAGAACCGTACCACTGGCAATAGGCGCCGAAGGTGCCGTACTCGAAGCCGTCGCCGGAAAGCCCGGCGTAGGGGCCGTCCTTGACCGTGGCGTAATGGCCGCACTGGACCTCGCAGCCGTAGCAGGAGGTCTGGCGCACGATATAGTCTTCTGCCCATTTTTCGCCGCAAATATTCTCGAAGTGGTCCGGCGGGCACTGGGTGATGTTGTAGTTGTTGAGAACGCTATGACCCATGGTATAGAACATGCGAAAGAGGTACATCGTGCCCAGCTTCCGCCTGGTCTCGAACAATCGCACGCCGCGGACTTTCTTGCGGGCCTCCCTGCAGGCATTTTCGAACTCGTCCGGCCTGGCGATATTCACGCCCTTCGTGCCCCGGACCGCCACCGCCTTGAGGTTCTTGGACCCTGCCACCGCCCCGCACCCCGTCCACCCCGGCGCCCGGACCAGGTTATTCACCAGGATAGCGAAGCGCACCAGGTTTTCCCCGGCCGGCCCGATGCAGGAGACCTGGATGTCCCTATCGCCCAGCTCTTGTTTTATGGCCGCATCGGTCTCCGAAACGGTCTTGCCCCACAGCCGGGAGGCGTCCCGGACTTCCACCCGTCCGTTCTCGATCCACAGCCAGACGGGTTTTTCCGCGCGGCCCCGGATGATGAGCATATCATAGCCCGCGGACTTGAGCTCCGGGGCGAAGAAACCGCCGGCGTTGGAATCCCCGAAGATGCCAGTCAGCGGCGATTTGGTGATGATTTCGAAACGGCCCGAGCTGGGCGCCATGGTCCCCGTCAGGGGACCGGCGGCGTAGATGAGGACGTTGCGGGGGTCGAGGCCGTCTTCCACCTCCGGCCCCACCTCGTCCCACAGGACCTTCGCCCCGAACCCCTCCCCGCCCAGCCATTTCCGGGCGAACTCCGGCTCCAGTCGCCTTTTGAATATTTTCCCGGAAGTCAGGTTAACTTCCAGGATCGAACCAGCCCAGCCAAACATATAAGGATTCTCAGATTCAAAGATTAGAAGATTCGAAGATTCCCCGCCCCGGGGTGGCGCAGGCGTCCCTGCCTGCGCGCGGTTGTTTCATGGGTTACGGATTCGAAGATTCAAGATTCAAGATTCCCCACCCCGGACTGCCGACTGCCGACCGCTTGACTGCTCGACTGCTCAGACTGCTAGACTATTGACTATTGACTATCGACTACTTCGGCGATGAATAGACGCTCAGCACCGGCTTCCCCGCCCCCTGGGCTTTGGCCGCCTGTATGGCAGACTTCGCCACGCGGTTTTCCATGATATCCCGCTGCCGGATGAGGTTGCTGATCTCCGCCGTCTCGTAGCGCAGCGCTTCCCGCGGGCACCACTTCACGCACTGGGGGTCGCCCCCGCAGAGGTCGCACTTCAGCATTAGCTTCTTGGAGGAATCGATGCCGATAGCCCCGTAGGGGCAGACGATCATGCAGGCCTTGCAGCCGACACAGGCGGCGTGGTCGATGATCACCGCGTCCGTTCTCGAGTCCCGGTGCATGCAATCCACCGGGCAGGCGTCCATGCAGGGGGCTTTCTCGCATTGCTGGCAGAACATGGGGATGTTTATGCCCAGGGCTTCTTCCTTAAAGACGTGAACACGGGCCACCGAAGGCCGGATGACGCCTTTATCGTGGGCCCAGGAGCAAATCAACTCGCAGGTGCGGCAGCCGCCGCATTTGTCCGAGTCTGCAGACAGTATTTTCCGGGACATCCTACCTCCTGTTACAGGGCGATCACTCCCGTTGAAAGCCCGCTCCATTGCCGACGCGCGCCCTCAAAGGGCAGCCGTAATCTAGCACAGGCGAATTCCCCCTGTCAAATCCGATGCCCCGCTTCGTCAGGACCATGTGGCTCCCTTCCCGCCGCTATACACCCAACCTGCTTTCTTGAAAGCCTCGACAGCATCTTTCCCTGAAACGGGAGGCAGACGCGACACTAGTGCTTGCTTGCGGAACTCCGCGAAAAGATTCTTCGCTTCGCTCAGAATGACAGGGCACGCCGGCTGTCACCCTGAGCATAGCGAAGGGCCTTTTCTCGTTGTTGCGCTTTCTTTTGCAATTAAGCCCTAAGCGAGCAACCGGACAACGCTGCCCACATCATCAACTTTCTCCAGTTTCATAACCATCTCGATAACATTTTCAAGACTGTTCTTCGTCAACGGCTTTGCGGAGTAAGACGCACAGTCCATGAACTTCTGTATCAGGACTTCCCGGGGAATGGGGTTCTCGGGATTGCCGGAAGGCTTATCGATCCGCCTGGAGTATACCTTCCCGTCCTTCGTCTTTATCTCCGTTATCCCGGGATGAAAGGAATCTCCTAACTCCGGGTAAGCCTCTACGCTAACCCTTTCCGCGACCTGAAGGACGGCGGCATCTTTCATGGCCCCTGGCGTGAAGTCCCTTAAGCCGACCGCCCTCTTGACCACAGCAACCGCCACGGTGTAGGGTATGCTGGTCTGGGCGTCAACGACATTGTCCGGTCGCCGCTTTCTCTCGATGGGAGTACCCTCAACCTTCGCCGCCGCCGGGATCTTTAACACCCTGATACTCTCGACATCCTGAGGCCGGAGGTCGTGTTCCCGCACTATTTCCAGCGTGGCGTCAATCGAAGAGTGCGTGCCGCGACCGCAAGGATAGGGCTTGAAACCGATGTTGCTGGCCTCGAATCTCTTCCCCAGCTCAGAAGTCAGCGCCGAGGGGTCGTAGTCCCCGCCGCAATAGACTTTGTAAAATCCAAACTCGCCTTCAAGGCTGTTTATCGCTCCCGTGATGCCCTTTTCCGCCAGCAGTGCGGACAGAACGCCGGCGTGCGCCGCGAAGCCGACTTGGAGGCGCTCCGTCAGGGATGCATCCACGGCGGCCTGCGAATTGCCGGCGGCCTGGGAATAAGCAATACCCAGGGTATGTTGCACGCGGTCTTCCTTTAACCCCAGAATCCTGGCGGCGGCCGCCGCGGCCCCAAAGATTCCATAGACCGCCGCCCGGTGGAACCCCCTCACCCTCAGAGGGACCGCCAGCGACATCCTGAAAGCCACGTCCATGCCCAGAATGAGGGCGGTGAGGAACGTCTTTCCGTCCACCTTCCCTACCCGTTCAGCCACGGCAAAGCCGGCCGGGACGATGGCAGAGCCGCCATGTACCTTCGCCTTTTCGTGAATATCGTCGTAATCCTGGGAATGGGCCATGGTACTATTGACTAAGGCCGCCATCCACGATGGCGACCTGCCGCCAAAACCTATTATGGTACTCTCCGCTTTCCCTCCCGCTTCTTTGACGAGATCGACCACCTTGTGACAGGCGGGGGCCAGCGTGGTCGCCGCCAGGGTAGTACCCAGGTTGTCCAGGACGGACATCTTGGCGACCTTGATCGCCTCAGCGGGTATATCCTCGAACCTGATGTTCGCTACATTGTGCGCCAGTGCAAAAGATGCATCCATACAGCTAACTCCTGAAGAAACTGTCTGCTATGGTTTTGATGGTATGAAAATGTCATTCTGAGCGAAGACGAGTGCAAGCGAGTCGGAGTCGAAGAATCTTTCGCTGCTTTTCCGGCAGGGACGATCCCGACGAGTCGGGACGACTGCCCCTTCGCTTCGCTCAGGGCTCCGGCTCAGGGTGACAGGCCATCTTCTGAGCGTGTTCAGGCTGAGTTTCGGTTCGCTGTTTTGCTCCCTGCTTTCAGCCAGCCGTCCATACCCCCCCCCCGCGTTCGTTATTTTTGCGTTCAGCCCCCCGTCCACCACCATAGCGTGCCCCCCGACGTACGAGGCCGCATCGGAGCACAGCCATACCACCGCCTCGCCTACCTCTTTTGTGGTCGCCCGCCGTCCAATTGGCCCCTCCTTGACCCTTTGCGCCAGCCATTCCGGGTCTCCGCGCATGCGCTGCTCGATCATGGCCGTATTGGCCATTCCGCCCAGACAGACCGCGTTGACCCAGACGCCCGCCTGAATATACTCCACGGCCGCTGACGTGGTCAGCCCGACAACGCCCCACTTGGCAGGGGTGTACAAAGAGACATTCGCATTGCCGACCAGCGAGGCGCCCGAAGCCGTGTTGACAACGGCGCCGCCGCCATGTTTGACCATGTGCCTGATCTCGCTCCTCATGCACAACCAGACACTCCCCCAAGTTGACGTCCATCATCCGGCCCCATATCTCTTCGGTGACGTCGATGAGGGGTCCGGCTATCGTCAGCCCCACGTTGTTGTGGGCGCAGTGGAGTCCTCCGTAACGCTCGATAGCCCTGCCGACCAGCGTTTCGACGTCGAGCGCCTTCGTTACATCGGCTTTGACGAATAGAGCTTCACCGCCTGCTCTGGCAATCATTTCCACAGTCTGCGGCCCTTTTTGATCATCGATGTCGCCGACGACCACCTTCGCCCCCCTCTCCGCAAAGGCCAACGCGGAGGCCCTGCCAAGCCCGTAAGCTGCGCCTGTGACCAGGACAACCTTGCCTTCAAACGTTTGCTGCACTTCAATATCTCCTCAAGCATTTGTGCTCAATAAGTTGCTCCGGAAATGTCACCCTGAGCCGGAGCCCCGAGCGAAGCGAAGGGGCAGGCGAAGGGTCTTTCGTCCTCACGGCTCCGAAAGAACTTCCCCTGAGCGGACCGAAGGATTCTTCGACTCCGACTCGTCCCGATACTATCGGGGCTCGTCTTCCCTCAGAATGACAGTTTCATTCTTGATTGTGCGCCATCGGCCCGGGGGTGATTGAACGGTAAACAACGAGATCAGCACGAGATTTTCACGGGATTCTTTCGTTGAACCGGCAAGTCTTTACCTGGCCGTCTTTCGTCGATTTCTCGAGCGCTAATCTCGTGAAATCTCGTGGTTACCTGCTGGTTGAGCTGCAAACGACCACCTCATCCCCTTCCACGGTAAGGTTGGTGCCCAGTTCCTTGCACCAGCGATCAGCGTAGCCAAGCACTTCATTGAATCGCGGGTCGGTCTGTGATAAGAATTCGGGGTCTGCCAGGCGATTGATGTACACCGGGAAGAACGACACTTTTCGGATGGCCCTCTTGCCGGCCACGCATTTCACCATCATGGAATATCGCCTTTCCTTCGGCCCCGGGTTCCGTTCCCATCCCGGCTCAACCTGCGACCGGGACTGGTAGTACAGAGTTGACGGCCCCCTGGTATATACCCCCGGCGGTGGTTTCAAATGATGGGGGGTATCCACGGCGAAGTGTCCCAGATTGTAGAAAATGGCCTTCCCCTTATACACTTCTATGCCTTTGATCAAAGAGCTGTGGTGTCCGACAACAATGTCTGCGCCGGCGTCGATGGCCCTGTGCCCGACGGCGGGTTGATACATGGCCAGGACGCCGGGTTGATGTAATCCCCAGTGCATGGAGACCACCACTATATCCGCCTGGTTCCGCAACTTGCGGATGTCCCCTTCCATCGCTCGAAGGTCCTCTTCCACCGGAACGGTTACGACCCTGGGTAGCGCCCCGGGAGTAGTGTCCTGTACCTGGTAGTAAGTGAACACCCTGACGGGATTGCATCCGGGTTTGTCCTCCCTCGCTTCGTCTTCGGGATCCATCACGGAGCAATAGGCCAGAAATCCCACCTTAATCCCGTGCTTCTCCACGATCGCCGGTCTTCTGGCCTCGACGATGTCTTTCCCGGCGCCAATCACCCGGATATCGTTGCTGCGCATAACCTCGATGCTTTCCAGCAGCGCCTCCGGACCATAGTTAAAACACTTATTGGTGGCATGGGAGATCACGTCAAACCCGGCAAAGACCAGTGACTTGACGTTGTCAGGATGGGTCCGCCCGTACCAGGTGGGACGAGGCCGGTATTGCAGACAGCCTCTGGTGGAAAGAGTATCTTCTTGATGACAAAAAGAAATATCCCCTTCCTTGATTCTCTGCCGGGTCATGGCAAAAATCGATTCCGGCGTTTCGCCGTACTCCGCCCGCCTGGCCCCGACATCGCCCACCATATGGATTACCACGGTATCCTTTGAACCCTGGTCGGTCACTGTTCCTCCTTCAAGTTATGTCTTCAAATGACAAAAGTCTTTCCCCTGGCTCTTCCCATCCCCAGGAAGTATAAGTTCCCCACAACGGGACGTCATTGATTTGGATCAGATACTTTTGTATGTCCCACGTCATGATTCACGCTGTGCTCGCCCCTTTGCGTTCCTTTGCGGTGAAAACCAGGTATCCTACGGTTTCAGCCTGACATGCTCCAGCCCGCTCAGATAGGCACAACCCGTCATCATTTGCCACTCGCCAATCCTCTTGCTAACCGCAACGCCCGCGGTGCTCGAGGGAAACCGGCACCGAATAATAGTTTTCATAAATCTTTTTGTGGAACTCGTAATTTATCTTCTGTCTTTTCTCAAAGTCCGGCTCAGATGTTCCCTTCGCCACCAGGTCATCAATCTCGGGATACTCAAAGAATATGTTCATGCCGGTGCTCTTGCTGGTGTAGTAGGCAGTAGCGTTAATCATGTCATCGTTATCGGTGTTACTGTCTCCTCCAATTGGGGACAGGCTGGAAAGCCTGTTCTACTGGTCCGTAGCACAGGCTTTCCAGCCTGTCCCCAGGCCCCGGTTTGCGCCCATTCGTGGTTGCATTTCCGGCGGATTCTCGGTCAAGCGCTGCAAATTGAACGTCGTAACACTAACATAGACACACTGGATAACGACGAATAGGCTCGCACAAAGGCACAAAGACACAAAGGTATCTATGGGCGCGGCGGACGTGGCAAGACAGCAATATACTTACCCCGGTGTCTCCGTATTCTTTGTGTCTCTGTGTCTTTGTGTGAAACCATATCCCCCCTCATTAATACCGCAATGCGACATGCGTTACTGCGTTTGTATTACACGGCTGGGAACGGTCCCAGGTCCTGTTCGGCGCGCTCCAGCAACTCCGCCCAATTCGCCGGCAGCCCTATTTCCACGCTCGCCGGCGCAACAGGACAGCAGCCAACCCGCATCCAGTAGCCGTGGTTGGAATGCGCCCCTCCGGCGACCACTATCATGATGTTTTTCGGACTGACTGCCAGCGGCCAGGCGTCACCCGGCAAAACGTAACCCTTCGTGCACTCTTCCATGCGCCCGTAGATTATCGAATCTGCCTTTACCACCGACCAGGGAATCTTTGAATTCCCCCACAGAAAAGTCTTCACCTTTTCCTTGGACCAGCCCAGCGCGGACAACCCCCCGGCAAAGCCGCGCGGCATGAGGACAATACCGGGGACGCTATCAGGCCCATAGTTGGTAAACACGTTCCCGTAGTCAGAGCCCATAATACGACCGAATTTGGTCAGCGACTCCAGCGCCACCTCCAGTGTCGATGCCTGCAGCAAGTTGATATTCGTGGTTGAAGCTGCGTTGTAGAGCGTCACGACGTTGGCCCCCGCCGGGAAACCCCGCTCTCGGCTCAGTGGTTCCCATCCCGGGGGGAGACCAGACTCATCTTCGGCAAAGACGATGTTAGTATACCTGGCCGGCCCCCCGTATATCGACATGCTCCCCGACCCTGGAACTGCTCCGCCGATATTTTGCTGCACCAGCCTGATGGCGCGTCCAATGCTCGCCCCGGCGGGGTGCGCTGGATGCGGACCCAGACAGCCATACCCTGAGTTAAGCCGGATTTGTTTGCCCACCGGCCCACTGACAATCGCCACCGGATAGGCAGAACAAGTGGTTGTTTGCAGCAGCTCCGGGCGTAACTGCGGCGCCATGAAAGCCTTTATGGCAGCTATGAGCACCGGCATGTACTCAGGACGGCCTCCGGTCATGGCCAGGTTGACGCCCAGCGATTCTACCGTGGCCGCCCTGCCGCTGGGCGGGATTATTCCTACCACTGCATCCGGACCGAGGTCTGTTCCTGTCAGCATCAGGCTGACGCGCTCCTCAGTTGCCGGAAGCACCGGCAGCCCGTCCCCCCAGCCACTCTTCAAGAAGACGCAATTCATTTTCGAGATTACTTCGTAGTAATCTTTGCCTTCGACCGCCAGTTTCACCGACGCATCCACTGTTCTGCGCTCCGCCCGCGGCTTCCACCTGGTCAGGCCATTGATTATCTGACCTGCATTCTCCTCGAGGGGGGTCAGGTCACTCCCGGTCAGGAACATCTCCATGGGAAATTCGTACTGAGGGGCGTCCGAGTCAAGTCCCATAGCCAAAAACGCACTGTTTACCATTCCGGCAAAGCCCTGGCGCGTAACCGAGAAGGTAGGTATGCCTTTCTTTTCGATTCTTGCGAGAGCGCGGCCAACGGCCGTGGCGCATCCCCCTCAAGCCGCGTTGCCGGCGATGACGGCATCGCACCCCTTAGCTGCCACTATGTTGCCGATATCATCATTGTCGATCTCAGAAAGCCCCACGGCAAACTCGGAATACGGCAGGAACTTTATGCCGGGAATCTGGCTCTTCAGCAATTGCCGGATAAGAGGAAACGTCCGGTCGCCCCCCGATAGGCCGTTCCACAGCTCGCCTATGGTTTTGCCGTTCAGGTCCGCCAGCCGCGGGGCGTAGTCGTAATGCCCGGCGGCCAGCGTGCGCCCGCTCGGCTTGAATACCTCTAATGTCACCATTCTTGCCTCCTGGGAAAGCTGTCATTGCGAGTGAAGCGAAGCAATCTCCTTGCCGATTGGGGATTGATTCGGGGCCCCCCGGGGTGCTGTCGCCGCCTGGCGGGGAACAGGCTGGAAAGCCTGTTCTACCGGGACACCTCGCAATGACAAATCAGTCCGTTAACAATCAAATCCTGCGCAAAATGGAAAGAAGAAATCCTAAATCCGAATCTCTAAATACTAAACAAGTTCGAATACCAAAATCCGAAACCACCAGGTAATTCCTCCACGGGGGCAATTCCGTTAGTTGGGGTTGGGCGGGGTCGGTTCGCACATTTGAACATTGGCATTTTGAATTTGTCTAGGATTTCGGATTTAGTGGTTCGGATTTTGGTCCCGGCTTGTCCGGGTTAGGCGTGATCACTTATTGTCGCTTGTGTTAGATCGTTAAGCCAGCACTGAAGCCTTCACTAACGGCCTCAAGTATCAGGTGCGGCTGCCTGGAACCGCCAATCGGATAGATTTCCGGGATCTTCCCCTTCAGAGATTCGAATAAGCCGGCGTTTGGCCCCAGGGGCAGCGCCGGGACTACGGAATCCGCCTCGAGGGTCCGCCTTTCTCCTTCTCTGGTAACAATGACCAGTCCCCTGTCCGTTATCTCTTCAAGTTTGACCCCGCTCAGCAAAGTGCAGTCCCGCTTCTTGAGACTCTCCATAAGCGCTCTCTTGACGAGTCGGTGACATAACCGTTGCCGGCAAAGTTGAAGCTCGTACACATGGCCGTCATAACCAGCCGGTTACGGACCTCCATCTTCCCTATTCTGCCCGGCCTGAACAACTCCTGGTAGGACCTCATATCAGCATTCCTCTTAAGCCGGACAAGCCGGAAATTCCAAGCACCAACTTCCAACTTCCAAACATTTCGGAAATCCTCTTTCCCTTTTGCACAAGACTTTGGGCCTCAGGGACTCAATCCTGAGACGGTTTGAAGTTACTTCAACCGTTGCGACAGAGCGCAGCCTTGACATCTTCCTTCAAGCATAGCTCGTACTCTTTTCAGGCGAGCAGCCGGACGATGGCGCCGACATCTTCTACTTCTTCCAGGTTCATGACCATCTCAATAACCTTCTTAAGGTTCTTTTCCGACAATGGCCTTATGGCATGAGAAGCGCACTCCCGGAATTTCTCCAGCATATATGGCTCCGGAATCGGGTGGCCGGGACTGCCGTAAGGCTCGTCTACCCGCCTGGAGTATACCTTCCCGTCCCTCGTCCGTATCTCGGTGATCCCGGGATGAAAGTTGTTCGGGCCGAATTCCGGGAATTCCCGCACGTGCACCTTCTGGGCCATCTGCAGGACGGCGGGGTCTCTGATTGCCTCAAGGGTGAAATCGGCTAAGCCAACCCGCCTTTTGACGGCGGCAGTCGCCACGGTGTACGGTATGTTAAATTGCGCGTCGACGATGTTCTCCGGTCGCCGTTTGCTCTCCCCTCCTTCCACCTTCACCACCACCGGGCTCTTGAATACGGTGATGCTCTCCACATCCTGGGGCTGAATATCATGTTCGCGCACTATTTCCAGGGTGCCGTCGATGGAAGCATGAGTGCCGCGAGGGGAAGGATAAGGCTTGAAAACCAGATTGCTCACCTCGAACCTTTTGCCCAGTCCCGAAGTCAGCACCGCCGGGTTGTATTTCCCGCCGTGATACACCCTGTACAGTCCGAATTCGCCTTCCAGGCTGTTTATCGCTCCGGTGATGCCCTTTTGGGCCAGGAGTGCGGACAGAACCCCACTGTGCGCCGCAAAGCCGGCCTGGACTCGCTTCGTCAGGACTGCATCACTATGAGCCTGAGAATTACCGGCTGCCTGCGAATAGGCAATGCCCAGGGCATGTTGTACACGGCTCTCATCTAAACCCAGGATCTTGCTGGCGGCGGCCGCGGCGCCGAAGATGCCGTAGACCGGGGTTGGATGAAACCCCCTCTCTCGGGGCAAAGCGGCAACGGATAATCTGCAACCGAGGTCAATACCGACCACCACGGCAGTCAGGAACGTCTTCCCATTCACCTTCCCAACCCGCTCCGCTACGGCGAAGCCGGCAGGGACGGTCGTAACGCCGGAATGGATCTGTCCTGTCGAATGACATTCGTCATACTCCAGCCCGTGGGCCAGGGTGCCGTTCGCCAGCGCCGCCATCCACGAGGGCGCCCTGCTACCAAAACCTATTATGGTGCTTTCCTCCCTCCCTTTCCCTTCCTCCACCAGCTCCACTATCTCACGACAGCCGGGCGCCAGCGTAGTCGCCGCCAGGGCGCACCCCAGCGTGTCCAGCACATCCAGCTTGGCGATCTTCGCTACGCCGGCGGGAATATCCTCGAATCCGATACTGGCTATGTGGTGGGCAAATGCAAATGATGCATCCATCAGGGTACCTCCCTAACCCGGACAAGCCGGAGTTTCCAAGTATCAAGTTCCAAGTTCCAAGCAGTCGGAACAAAGTCTTCCGTTTTGCGCAACACCCCAGATCTGAGGGTCTAATAACCGGACCCGGACGAGCTGGAACCAAAAAACAAATATCGGTCTCTCGCCGCATTCTAAACCGCCAGACATGTGCTGTCAATGCGCAAAGCGATACTTTCCAGGCGGTGCCCCTTGACATCCAGTACGGAGCGCAATATAATGGTGCAAAAGTACATGAATAATCTCACGAATCATTCCATGAAAGATTGCAGGACATGCGCATTACGGAAATGAGCAGGGTAACCGGCGCTTCGACAGACGAAATCCGCTACATGGAAAAGAAGGGATTCCTGGCGCCGGCGGGTACCCGGTTGAAGCAGCGAAGGGTGAGGGATTACCCGGAAGGAGATACCCGGAAAGTGAGGCTGATTATCAAGTACCGCAGACAGGGATTCACCTGGGACATGGCCTTCAAGAAAGCCACCGGCGACTTGCAGAACCCACAGCTATTCGAAGAATGACGAATGACGAAATCCCAATGACGAATCAATCAGCCATGCTCTGATGGCGCACCATGACGGATGAAAATGGACTGTCTTTGCGAGGGACGAAGTGACGAAACAATCTCCCGGCTGTCCAGCCAACTAGGGGATTGCTTCGCTTCGCTCGCAATGACATCTTCTGAGCAATGACCAATGACGAATATCTCAAACGGAAGCAACACGAATCGAAAAGAATGGACGACGGGATAGGAGTTCCATTCTGAATTCTGGATTCTGACTTCTGAATTATGATCCAAAAAGGAGGTGTCATGCCAAGGATAACGCTTCGTACCGGTCCCGGGGTGTTCGAGGTGCTGGCGCACGTTTGCCGCAGCCCGCTGGAAGCGGTCAAACAATTCGTGGAGAACGCCGCCGACGCCATCGAGCTGGGCGGGGCAGGCGAGGGTCATATCTCGGTGAAGCTCCAGTATGAGCCAGCCCGCAGCGGCGAGACGAAAGGGTTACTGAAAAGCATTGCCATCCAGGACAACGGGATGGGAATGACTTCCGGAAAGATGGAGCAGGTCCTGCAGCAAATCGGGAATTCGGAGAAGCTCGATTCGGCGCTGAGGGGCGAACAGGGCATCGGGATACTCGCCTTCGCCCTTCTGGCCGGGGAGTTGCACCTGGCTTCCAGCGCCGCCGACGGGCGCCGTTCCAGTTGTCTCGTGCTCAGGCGGTCCTGGCTGAAGGAGGGACGCGCCGAGATAATCGAGCGATGCCCGGCCCATCAGCACGATCGCCGCGGGACCGTCGCTCATCTGGAGAATGTCCTAGCTGAAATCGCCCCGCAATTGTCCAAAGACCGGCTGAAGGACTACCTGGGACAGCAGTTCGCCACCGACCTCAAGGCCAACCTGTACGACCTGTCCATTTCCGATGACCACAACTTTGAACAGATCCACCCGCAGCGTTTCCGGGGCGTTAAGGTCATGTCCGCCAGCCTGTCACCGGGCCATCCCGGGGCCCCTTTTGTGGAGATCTATGTCCTGCCCTGGGAGATGACCGACGCCGCCATCAGCCTCTACGGGCGGGGAGGAACGCGCATTTGCTCGCTGACCGACCTGGAAGGGTTCAAAGGATTGCCCTGGTCGGACCGCCGGCTAGAGGGCTACATCCGCTACGACCGCCTCAAACGCACGGCCGATAAGACCGCGCTGGTGCAGGACCAGGTCTTCAACGATTTCGTCGCCGAGTTGCGAAAGATCGAGCCGCATGTCCAGGAGCTGATTCTGAAGGTCAGCGCCGAATCCCAGGAGCACCGTTTCGACATCGTTCTGGGCCGGGTGGGCCGGCTGATCGACCGGTTCCTGCGCTACCGGGACCGGGGTCTTCTGACTGACCTGAACTTCGTCCCATCACCCGGCCGTATCCGCGGGGACGGCTTCGCGCGAAGGGCCGAGGCCACTATCGCCGAACGGGAGCCTTCGACCAGGACGGCGGAATCAGCCCGGCGGGGGGCGCGGGCGGAGACCCGGGCGCCCCACATAAAGCTGAATTCGCCGTCCGGAGACAGGGCCGGTTACAGGAGCTGGTTCGACCCGGGACAGGGGGTCATCTGCATCAACCGGGAGCACACGGAGTTCCTGCTGTCCCAGAGGGACGAGCGGCGCTGCATGCGGTATTTGTTTTCCATATGGGCGAAGGAGAGCCTGTTGCAGGAGTACGGCCCCCAGGCGGAGAAGATCGCCGACGAGCTCGTGGGCGTCCTGGCCGAGGCCGAGCCCCTGCTCTGGTAAGAATGCGCCGTAGGGTGGGTGAGCGAGCCGACACCCCATACCCCGGTTGGCCATGCGTCCGCGATAAGACGCACAAGAAGGCATCCCTCCGAACCACGAGCGTAACCCACCTTTGCGGGGAGGGGACCGTAGCCACGTAGGGTGGGTTAAGCACAGCAGGGTAGCGGGGAGTTGGGTGGCCGTGCGAACCCACCAGCAGAAGCCATAGTTCGCTACAGTACCCACAAGAGACGCTTTCACCACAGAGGACGCATGGGGCGCGTAGTCCACAGCTTCAACTCTGCGGGTGGGGACCTCGACCACCCCCGCAAGGCTAGAGCCATCCCGATTCTATCGGGACGCCCCAAACCGTCCTGCATGACGCGGGATTAACGTCGAGATAGGGCCAAAGGGGGTATCCAATGGCGCGTATGATACCAGCAACCCTCCCCGAAGAAACTGAGAGCGAGGCGGAGAGGCGGTTGTTTCCGGTCCTCCGCGACGGGCTGAACGATAGTTTCACCGTCTTCCACTCATTCCACCTGTTAACTCATAACCGTGAACGCAAGTTCATTGAGGGTGAAATCGACTTCTTGATTCTCTCGGGCGAGGCCGGGCTTCTGGTCCTTGAAGTCAAAAGCGGCCTGATAAGATATGACGGTCCCGCTGGAATCTGGTATCAAAACCAGAGGCCCCTGGAAAAGAGTCCGCTTGAGCAGGCGCTGGCGGCTAAATACCAGCTACGCGATTTCCTCGCCGGGAAGATGGGCCATATGCCTTCGGGAAATCTTGGCCATGCCGTCTGCTTTCCGGACGTCAGCGGCGAGATGCGCCGTCTCCCTTCAGGGGCTGATCCTGCCATTTGCCTGACGGCGCCGGACCTGGGGCGCATTGCGAGCGCCGTTTCGCGCGTCATGGAAAGCTTTGAAAAACACGCACCTGCCGGGGCGGAAAGGAACGAGGCGGAGCGGATCAGGCAGATCCTGATGCCCTGCTGCGAATACGGGGTGAAGCTGTCTGAACGATTGAAGCAGGAGGGACGTATCCTTTTCGCCCTGACCGAGAACCAGTGCCGTTTTCTGGACTTCATCCACAACCGGAAGCGGGCCCTCGTGGAGGGCTGCGCGGGTTCAGGGAAAACCGTGATGGCGGTCAAAAAGGCCCGGGAACTGGCAAACCAGGGCGCCACCGTCCTGGTCCTGGCCTACAACCAGCTACTGGGCAAGCATCTGGAAAACAGCCTGAAAGACGCGCCGCATGTTAATGCCTCAACGTATCACGACTTCTGCATTGGACATTTGCGTCAAGCGGGAAGGCTGCCTCCCTCCCACAGCGGCGACGACTACTGGCAGAGGGACATCCCCGAGGCTTTTGCAGAGTGGCTCCAGGAAAACCCCCTGAAATACGACGCCGTAATCGTCGATGAGGGTCAGGACTTCCGTACGGAATACTGGCTGACCATTGAAGAAATGCGCCAGCCGGACGGACATTTCTACATCTTCTACGACCCGGCGCAGAATATCTTCAAGACCGAGATGGAATTTCCCATAAGAGAACCGCCCTTCACACTCACCGACAACTGCCGCAACACGCAGAGCATATTCGAGGAACTCCAGCGCCATACCCCTCTGAAGATGCGCCTGGCTGCCGGCGCGCCGGCCGGGGCAAAGGTCGTGGAGCTCTCTTCGTCCACACCTCGAAACAGCCGCAGGCACGTGGGGGCGGTCCTCCACGAACTCCTGCACAATCAGGGATTGAAGCCGGCAGACGTGGCGATAATCGGCGCTCACTCGCTGAGCCACACGTGTCTGGGTACAGACCCGCGCATCGGAAGCTACATCATCAGCGAGGGACCTTCGGACAAGCCGGAAGCTGTTCCCTACTATACTTACATGAAATTCAAGGGGTGCGAGGCCGCGGCCGTCATCCTTCTTGACGTAGACCCGCACGATGAGCGCTGGGCCGGCGCTGCCCTGTACACCGCCATGAGCCGCGCCCGGCATCTTCTGTACGTTATCAGGAGAGCCCCGTAGCGACACCCCTGGCGGGTGTCGAAAAGCAGCGTAGGGTGGGTCAATTACAGCGGGGCAGGAGGAAAGGTGGGTGGCTGTGCGAACCCACCAACAACGCCAAATTCCAAATCCCAAGTACCAAGCACCAAACAAAGCTAAAATCCAAATGCTCAAATGCCAAAAAGGGTTGGCAACAAGGTTTTGATATTGAGACTTGAATCGTTGAAACTTGTTTGGGATTTGGAACTTGGTTATTGGAATTTACTTAGAACGGTGGGTTGGCGTCCCGATGAGTCTTTCAGACAAATCGGGACGCTTGACCCACGCTACGTTTTCCTGATTGCCATTATCCGCCGGGGCGTTCCTTGAATAGCCCCGCGCTGACAGCGTAGTCACGGCCATCGCTTCCCCGGGCCAGCCGGTAATACGAACTCTTGAAGAAGAGTCCGCTTTCATCGGCTTTGGTGGTCACGTAGTCCACCCATCCCGAACCGTCGCGAAGCGCCCCCTCCACTATTTCATCCCGGAACTTCTTGCCCGCCGTATCCGTCTGGCCCCGGTAGTTTTCCCCTACCATGCTCGCCCGGTAGGCATGGGCCACGACGGTCACTTCCATATCGTACACAAAAACATACAGGGCGGGGTCCTGCCTGTCCCGGTAGGGATGTTCCCCGGCGTTTACCTTCTTGAACGTCCCGGCGGCGTCTTTGCCTATGTCCGCGGCGGTTTGTTCCACGAGCCGGGTTACCTGCTCCCGGGTGAACGAGTCCCTGGCGTATTTGGGAACAAGGTAGGTCGCCATTACCTTTTCATAAGGGCTGATGCCGTCGGGTCCCCTGTCTCTCTTGAGGGAATCAAGGGCCTCCTGGAAAGCCCGCACGACATCGTCCGGGGTATCCCGGTTGAAGGCATAGTACGTCTGGGCTTCTCCCAGAACATAGGCGACGGCAATGGAATCGGGGTCGCCGCAGGACTCCTTCATCCACCACCGCGCCGCCATCTCGCCGTGCGCCAGGGCATCGATTTTCCCCGCCTCGAGCCAGCCGATCAGGTTGCCGCCGTTGGGGGCAATCTGGACTTTCATCCGGTCATAGCCGGCGGAAACCAGCAGGTCCATGCCCCAGTCGTCCTTCACCGCGCCGATCCTGAGCGTCCGCAGGTCTGATGCCGACTGGACCCTAGGCTTCCTGTAGGCGAGCGTCAGCACCGCCACGGTTTCCGGGGCGACAGGCCCGGCCCATTTGAAAAGGGACTCCCGCTCCGGCAGGCGAAGGGCAGAGAAAAAGACCGAATTCCTCTCGTTCAACGCTCTCTGATAGCCCTCGGACCACGTCAGGAACTGAATCTTTTCCCGGGTGAGTCCCGGTTCCAGATTATTGAAGATGAGATCCAGAAGGTCCACCGATATCCCCCGGATGACGCCTCCCTCCCGGGAGCTGTGGGGGGGATATTCCTCGGTCAGGTAGGTGAGGCCGGAGAGCTTCACCGGCGACTTCACCGCAGGCGGGCCGGCAGCCGGAACTCCCCCAGGGGCGGCGTCAGCGCCGGGAACGGCAGGAACGGGGATCGGAGCCGCAACCCGAGAACAACCGGCAATCACCAGGACGGCCAGGATAGAGACGAGCAGTAAGTATTTCATGGTTTCTTCCCCGAAAGTGTTCGGACGGACTATCCGAAATCAGAATGACGAATGACGACCCCGACTTGATCGGGGACGAATGACAAATCTATCATCCATGCGCCGATGGCGCACCATGAAGGATGAAAACAAGCCGTCTTTGCGAGGAACCCCGACTTGTCGGGATGACGAAGCAATCCCCCAGTTGGCTGAACAGGCCGGGAGATTGCTTCGCTTCGCTCGCAATGACACTTTCTGAGCAATGCTCAAAACTCAAATGTTCCAATTCGTATCACTATTCTCCGCGTTCTCCGCGCCTCTGCGGTGATACCCCGGGGCGGGGAATCTATAATGTGCAATCCGCAATGCATTCATATCACCGCGATGGCTTCCACCTCTATCAGGTATTCCTCCCGGGCCAGGCGGGTGACGCCCACAACGGTGCTGGGTGGGTAATAGCCTTTCAGGTATTCCTTGCGGATATCCGAAGCCTTCCGGTAGGCCTCCATGTCGGTGACGAAGGCCGTGGTCTTGACCACGTTGTCGAAGGTCGCTCCGGCTGCTTCGAGGAGGGCTTTCAGGTTTTCGTGGACCTGTCTGAGCTGTGCCCTCATATCGCCTTTTCCCACCAGTTCACCCCTGGCATTCACGGCAACCTGGCCGGCAATATAAACCGTGGTCCCTCCCCTGACTTTCACCCCCTGGGAATAAGTCCCCTGGGGCGTCGCCACCGTGGCCGGTTGAAGAACAATCTTTTCCATCTTCAGTTCCTTGAGTTCCTTGAGTTATTGGGTTATTCAGTTATTGAGTTATTGAATTATTGGGTTATTGGGTTCTGCGGAAGCTATCGGCCCTCGGCTCTCGGCTTTCAGCCGTCAGCAGCGCCGGGGGCGGCGAATCTGGAATCTTCAATCTGTTCCGGGGCGGGGAATCTGGAATCTGCAATCTGTAATCTGAAATCCTTTACTCCTTGGTCACCAGTACCTTCTCCACCTTCATGCCCCGCATTTCCGCTATGGTCATGCGGAGCCCATCAAACCGGAGGTGTTCCCCCTGCTTGGGGATGCGGCCGAGATTGTAGAGAATAAGCCCGGCTACCGTTTCGTAGTCGCCCTCGGGGAGATTCAGTTCCAGAATTTCGTTGGCCTCCTCGATCCTCATGCTGCCATCCACCTGGAATGTCTTTTCGTCGATGGTCTTGTAGTCCCGGGTGCCCTTGGCCAGCTCGTCCCGCATCTCTCCGACTATTTCCTCGACCAGTTGGGCAATGGTTACGATGCCATCGATCCCGCCATATTCGTCAACCACAATCGCCATCTGCTTGCCCTGTTCCTGCATCTCGGTAAACAACTCGCCAATGGGCTTGTTCTCCGGAGTGAGGTAGACGGGACGCATGATGCTCTTCAGGGTATCATCCGGACCGAGAGCATGTTTCGATTGCGCCATCAGGACATCCTTGATGGAAATCATCCCCTTGATGTCATCGGGGCTGTCCTCGAAAACCGGGTATCTGGTATGGGGGTGCGCCGCGTATTCAGCCAGGAAATCCTTCAGCGTTATGCTGGCATCGAGCCAGGTCACCTCCGTACGGGGCGTCATGACCGTCCGCACCGAGCGGTCCCCGAACTTGAAAACGTTTTCCAGAAGGTCGGCTTTGGCCGGCCCAACCGTGCCGTCAGCCAGCCCGGTGGAGATTATGCTCCGGATCTCATCCTCGCTCATCCGGTATTCAGGCGCGATGGCGCACCCGGTAATCCGGCAGGTCAGCCAGCTTATGGCGCTGGCGATGGGGGAGAGGACAACTTCGATCAGGCGGAAGGGCCAGGCCAGGAGCAACGCCAACCGTTCCGGATTCCGGGCGGCGAAGGTCTTGGGAATGGCCTCGGCCAGCAAGAGGGTCAGAATGGCTACCCCAATGGTGGCGATCAGACCGCTGAGGCTTTCGCCCAGACTTCCTCGCAAAAGGGCCAGAGCGGCGATCGTGGCGGCCGCAGCAGCGGCGGACTGAACCAGGTTGTTGGCGAACAGAACTGTAGCCAGGAATTTTTCCGGGGCGCGGGTTATCCTTTCGACTTCGGCAGCGGCCCGGCTGCCCGATTCCGCCAGGTGCTTGATGTGGCTTTTCCGGACAGAGAGAAAAGCCGCCTCCACCGCGCTGACGAAGGCGGAAAAGGCGAGAAAAAGGAAAGCCAGGATAAGATAGGTGCTTGGCGCCAGTTCCATAGGGATCTGTTTGAATTCCTTGAGTTATTGAGTTATCGGGTTGTTGGGTTCCCCGCCCCCCGGCCGCACTAGCGGCCATCTATTGCCTCGTGGTCCTTCCATCCCGCGGCGCGAATTCGGGCTGAATCCTGGGTTGCCTCCTGGCAGTAGTCATCCGGTACACTTAATTGTAGTTTCTGCTACGGAGCCTGTCAATAGAGATTCAAGATTACAGATTCAAGGTTCAAGATTCCCCGCCCCGCCGACTACCGGCTATCGACTGAGCAGTAGATAATTCGTGCCTGAAGTGGGATAATACCACATCCTTTTTTCCCCAGAGGAGGGACATATGGAAGAAGCCGACCTGAAACAGAAACTGCTCACCTTGAGCCGCATCCTGTACAAAGAAGGATTTCTGGACAGCTTCGGGCACATCAGCGTCCGAGTTCCCGGGAAAGACTACTACTGGATAACCCGCGGGGAGCCCA
The DNA here is from genome assembly GCA_016210565.1 of Chloroflexota bacterium. Classification (GTDB taxonomy): domain Bacteria; phylum Chloroflexota; class Dehalococcoidia; order JACQUA01; family JACQUA01; genus JACQUA01. The sequence continues at coordinate 4,858 of JACQUA010000371.1, read as the reverse complement.
GCGGCAAAGGCGACTTTGACGTCCGCGACCTGGTCCGCGTGGACTTCCATGGTAACAAACTGGAGGGGCAGGGGCAACCTCCCGTCGAGTATATCATCCATACGGTCCTCCACCGTTCCCGGCAAGACGCCGGATGCGTCGTCCACGTCCATCCCTACCACTGCATCTTGCTGACCGTCGCCGGAATAAGATTCGTCCCCCTGACCGTCCAGGCGGCAACATTCGGGGACAGCCTTCCCGTTTACGACGTTCCCGGTTTGATCATCACCCCCGACGAGGGAGCGACTATGCTCGATATAATGGGCAACGCCAAAGCCATCCTGCTGCGCGGCCACGGCGTGGTGACCGCCGGCGCCACCATTGAAGAGGCCTTCTACCTGACCTATCATCTTGAAGAAAGCTGCAAGTTCCTCGCCGACGCCCACCGCCTGGGGCCGGTAATACCCTTGACCCGGGCGGAAATACAGAAGCGATTAGATTATGTCAAATCAAGACCGGCGGACAAGAACCCCTACGCCAAGGTGTGGGCCTATCACGAGTTCAAGACCAGGAACTGAAGGATTACAAATTCAAGATTCGAGATTCCCCTCCCCGACAGCCGATGGCTGATAGCCGAAAGCTGACAGCCATGTTGACACGGAGACCGGGATTTCATAAGATATCACTCAAACACAGATGTTCATAGTGTTGATGTACACCCGACAAAGAGGAGACCAGACATGAGCCGAAGATTCAACCTTTTCGCCGCCATTGTTATGATTGTGGCTGCGCTGGCCGCCGCCTGCGGCCAGTCCACCGGTCCCGGCCCGGCCCAACCCGCCGCCTCGAGCTGGCAGGAAAAATGGGATAAGACGCTGGCCGCCGCCAAACAGGAAGGCAGCGTGCGGATGTATATCATCATGACCGCCCCGGTGCGGGATGAGATCGCAAGGGCCTTCAAAGCCAGGTACGGCATTGAAGTGGAATACGTGACCGCCCCACCGGCGGAGATCGCCCAGCGGTTCCTCCGGGAACGCGACGCCGGGCAGAGCCTGGCCGACGTTTTCAACGCCGGGGGCACTACCCTGCTCACGGTCATAAAACCAAAGGGCCTCCTGACCCCTTTCACTCCGGAGCTCGTGCTGCCGGAAGTCGTCGACCCCAAAGGCTGGCGGGACAACCGGCTGCCCTTCGTGGACAAGGATGGCACCGTGGTGGGCATGATCGCCGCCTATGAAAGCTACGCCACCCGCAACACGGAGCTCGTAAAGGAAAATGAAGTTGGCTCTTTCAAGGACCTGCTGGATCCCAAATGGAAGGGCAAACTGGTCTTGAACGATCCCACTACCCCCGGCGCCGGGGCCTCTTTCGTCGCCTTCCTGGTCCGCTCCTGGGGCGAAGAGGAAACCAAGGACTACCTGAGGGGCCTGGTCAAACAGGACCTGGTGCTCACCCGGGACTGGCGGCAGCAGGTGGAATGGGTGGCCCGCGGCAAATATCCCGTGGCCCTGGCCCCCAATCCCGACAACGTTACCCAGTTCCTGGCCCTCGGTTCGCCCATCGCTCCCATCCGGGCCAAGGAGGGGGGCGTCCGGCAGACCGTATCCGCAGCGGTGGCTTTGCCTACCAATCCCCCACACCCCAACGCCAGAACAGTGTTCATCAACTGGCTGCTGAGCAAAGAGGGACAAACAGCCCTGGTCAAAGGCTTCGGGCAGCCCAGCTCTCGCAGCGACGTGTCCACCGAAGGCATCAATCCCATTTTCACCGCCGGACCCAACGATAAGGTGCTGCCGGAGGTTGAAGAACATTTTACCATCCAGGCCAAAATGTTCCCGGTGGTCAGAGAGATCCTGGGGCCGCTGGCGAATTAGGGATAGTGGTGAGTAGCGAGTAGGAAGAGTAGGAAGAGTAGGAAGAGTAGGAGGAGTAGGAAGAGTAGGAGGAGTAGGAAGAGTAGGAGGAGTAGCAATGGGGCTGGTGGGCTACTGGCTACTGGCTACTTTTCCTACCTTTCCTACTTTCCTACATCTCCTACTCTTTCTACTCCTTTTCCTGCTTCCTCCTCACTTCCACGCCCCGCGCAACTCCTGAAGCTCCTCCTCCGTGAGCAGGCTCCGCGCCAGGGGGACCAGCGAGGTGTTCTCTTTTTCTATGTGCCCGCGGAGCAACGTTATTATCTGACTGGCAATATCGTAGATTCGCCCGGCCACCACCCCCGGATTGCCGTCAGCTTTAATCGCCTGGGCGCCGGCTTTCAACAGATCATGCTTCTCCCAGAGGTCCTTGTGCTCCGCCAGCAACACCTTTGAAGGACCGCTTCCATCGATGTGCCGGTCCACGATGGGGAAAAGGGCGTTTTCTTCTCTCGAGAAATGGCGCCTGAGGTCGCCGTCAAAGAAGGCGATTATGTCATTCAGATGGTCCAGGTCGACTTGGAACGACGGCGCTGCCTTGTCGGCGGGGGCGGTCGCCTTCACCTTCAGGCAAACGGTCGTGGCGCGCAGTTGCGCCAGTTTGGTCAGGGCCTCTTCGTGTTCCTTCACCAGGGTGTCCAGGGGGGTACTCCCGGCAGGAGTCTCCGACTTCTTCGGTTTCAAACCGTCATACAGCTCCGAGCCGATGCAGTCTTTGGCGTGGGGACACCAGTCGATGCACGAGGGACGCTGGATACGGAACACCCTGGTGCCGCACTTGCTGCAAGGGTAACTCAACTCATGCGTCCAGATTTCCACCTCTTCGCCGCAGTTGGGACAGGGGTGATATTCAGGGGTTGGCTCTTTGACTGCGCGAGAACCGGGACACGATTTATTGAAGCTCATTTTAGACCTCTTTCTACAACTCCCAGTCTAAGGTATAATGGGCATCATTGTATACGACTTTTGTCGGAAAAGACAGGGGGCAGAAGCCAGTATCCAGAATTCAGAATCCAGAAGCCAGCAACTCCACCGAACCCAAGCTTCGAACCTTGAAACCTTCCAACTTTCAAACCTTATGAACTTTATGAACCTTATGAACGTGGAGCGGCATGACTGACTTCCTGGCCACAGTCCCCTATTTCGCCGCGCTTAGCCCCGCCGAAATCGACCGGCTGAGCAGGACCGCCCGGGAACGCAATTTCGACCGCGGTGAACTGGTGTTCCTGGAAGGTGAGCCATGTCTGGGGCTGTACGTGGTCAAGACAGGGCAGGTACGCGTCTTCAAAACCTCCCCGGACGGCAGGGAGCAAGTCCTCACCATCGCCAGGCCGGGCGACACCTTCAACGATGTGCCCATCTTCGACGGGGGACCCAACCCTGCCAGCGCCTCGGCCATCGAACCCAGCAGTGTGATCATCATCCCCAGAGAAGGCATCGTCGCGCTTATTGGCCCCTGCCCCCTGGCCATCAACATCCTGAGGGGATTCGCTCGCCGCCTGCGCCACCTGACCATACTGGTGGAAGACCTCTCTTTCCGAAGGGTGGTAAGCCGGTTGGCCAAGATCCTCCTGGAATCAGCCGTTCCCGCCAGCAGCGCCACTCCGCCACATCGTTTCACCCAGCAGGAGATGGCGGCCATGGTGGGCACGGCCCGGGATGTGGTGGGCCGCGCGCTTCGCGACCTGGAGAGGGACGGGGCCATCCGGATAGAAGGACGCCGCATAACGGTCGTCAACAGCAAGAAACTGAGGGACATAATCTAAGGTTCGAAACAAACGGTACCACAGGCGTCCCCGCCTGTGAAAGCAGAATTCTTGGCCGGGTCTACTATTTGCTGAATCGCGTCTTCGTATTCGGACTCCCCGGAGTGTTTGAGGATCTGTTCAAATCCTTCACCGCATTTTGTTGTCACCGGCAACCGGCTCATCTTCGATTTGCCTTGGGTCGGCTCTGGTCTTTGGCCTTTGCTCACAGGCAGGGACGCCTGTGCCACCCTTGTTCCCCGCACTTCTGGCTACTGGCTACTGGATTCTCGATTCTGGCTGCTGGCTTTTGAATTCTCCTCTTTCCGACAAAAGTCGTATCCGCTTTACCCGGGCTGGCCTAGAATAGTTACAACGACGATTCGAAGGCAAGACAATGTACAAGGCTTATCCCGAAATAGATTTGACCAAATGCGACGGTTGCGGCGTCTGCATCGATAGCTGCCCCGCCGGCGCCGCCGCCATGATTGGCGACAGACTGGTTATCTCGGAGGACTGTACCTACTGCACGGACTGCGAAGCCCTTTGCCCCGCAGGGGCCATCAGTTGCCCGTTCGAGATTGTCCTCTCCGAAACGGAGATGAAGTAGCAAGTAGCAAGTGGCAAGTAGCTCCCCGCCCCACCCGGCGGCAGGGAATCTTGAATTTTGAATCATCAAGGAAGAAACCGAATGTCAAGCACCCCGGAACCGAAAGAAGTCAAAGCCTGCATGGTATGCAAGGCCACCGGCGACGACCGCGTGCTCCTTTGCGGGGAACATAGGGAAAAGAAGGTCTGGGTCTGCGTGCGCTGCCTCCCCATGCTGATACACGGCGAACACTAATACAAAGGCAAGAAATCAAGAAATATTGCACGATCATAAACGCAGAAGGCTGAGTTGTCACCGCAAAGGACGCAAAGGAACGCCAGGAGACCGTAGCGACACCCCTTGTCCCCACGCGTCGGGATCGAAGCCCCGAGCAATCACCCGGGAAGCGACAGGGACAAGCCCTGTCGCTACGGTCGTATTCGCTTCGAAAGGAGAGTTGAATGACCAAGACCACCCTGGGATTTCTTTTTTCGACGTTGTAACAAAGTTATGTGATTTGATCAAGCCCACTTCCAGGTGACGTGTTTGGAAACCAACTGAAACTCAGGATTCAATGACAGGTATTCGGACCAGAGCTGCCGCCACATGGCGGGGTGGAAGACCTTGTT
>JACQUA010000397.1 GCA_016210565.1 Chloroflexota bacterium | reverse complement strand
GTCCGGTCGTGCGTGTACATCAAATACCCCGCTTTGTCTCCGACGGCGTAGGCGACGCCGGCGGTATCCTTGAGCTTACCACCAGGCGTCCCTGTCCACTCCGACGTTGTATCCGGGTAGGCAGCCATGTCGTTCGTCGCACTGGCAGAGGCAGTAATAGGGTTCGGTATCGAAGTTATGTTGTTGTCGGTCATCATAGCCGTGACGCCTGCCTGGACGTTGTGCTTCTCCGTCTTCCGGGCTTCCGTTTCGCCCCTGCCCAGGAACCGGCCCACGTTCGGGACCGTTACCGCCGCCAGTACCCCCAGGATAGCCACCACGATGAGCAGCTCGATCAGCGTAAATCCTTTTTGATTAGCTCTGGTCATGTTTCCCTCCTTTCGCTCTAGGCCAAATCATAAATCTAACAATGCCATATTAAACCTTTGGATTTAATTTGTGAATCGCCCAGGGGGATGATTAAGGTCGTACGTTTGCCCTAACCCGTTTGGGTGATTTGGCTTTGCGAGTCCCGATTTCATCGGGACGATAGAATCGGGATAACGAAGCAATCCCCCAGTTGGCTGGCTTCCCCACCACCCGGCCGTGCTTAACCCATCCCGCGTGGCCAAGCACTAATTAATACAAACGCAAAAACAAAAGCTGTATTCGGGGTCGTCCCTGACCCCGAAACCAAGTAGGTACGTCGGGCTCAGGGACGAGCCGGACTACGCACCGACCGATGCGCTTGTATTAGTCCGTTCAGAATGAAGTCTTGCGCAAATTGGAAAAAGCAAAAATCAAAATGACAGATTAAAATGCAAAATGATGGAGTGGCCATCGTCTGGACATTTAATCGTTGAGGATGAACGGCGCTACGCCATTCTTGCGTTTTGAGTTGTCATTTTTCATTTTGGTTTTTGATATTTGGTGTTACTGCAAAAGCCCTTTTTGAGCCAAAACGGGCAGAACATTAGATTCAAAAAACAGTCCAAAATTCCCATTTTAGACCTTGTTGCAGTAACGCCATATTTGATTTTGGCTCCGCCTTGTCCGGGTTAGTAGCCGTATCAAGCGTCTTACTCCTGGGGGACCGCTTTCCTGAGCCTCATGAACGTTTCGGCCACTACCGGGTCAAGCTGGGTACCCGAGTTGTCCTGTATCTCCCGGTAGGCCGCCGGGGCATCCAGGGCCCTCCGGTAGGGGCGCTCGGACATCATCGCGTCAAAGGTGTCGGCCACCGCCAGGATCCTGGCCCCCAAGGGTATTTGCTCCCCGGCCAGGCGATCGGGATAACCGGCGCCGTCGTACCGCTCGTGGTGATGCCGGACTATGCTCAATATGGTCCCGTCTTCAGTAACCGGCACCAGGATGCGTTCCCCGATCTCGGAGTGACCCTTGACCTGCTGGAACTCCGCCTCCGTCAACTTGCCCGGCTTGTTCAGGATTTCTTCCCGTACCCCGATCTTGCCGATATCGTGAATCAGCCCGGCAAGCCCTATCTTCTCGGTTTCGGCCGATGCCAGGCCCAGCGCCCTGGCTATGCCCACCGAGAGCTCGGATACCCGCTGCGAGTGGCCCGAGGTATACTTGTCCTTGGCTTCCAGGGCATAGGCCAGAGCCGCAATGGCATTGAAGAACGAAGCCCGTATCCTGCGGGACTGCTCCTCGACGCGTTGCTCCAGGTGCTGCTGGTAGTCCCGGTTTTCGAGTTGCAGTCTCCTTATTTCCAGAGCCCTGCTTACCCCCATGGCCACGGCATCCAGGTTAAACGGCTTGGTAACATAGTCCGAAGCGCCCTGCTTCAAACACTGGATGGCAATATTAATGTCGTTGTTGGCCGTAGCCATTATCACTGCCGTATCCGGATAAAGGGACCTGATTTCTGGCAGTAGCTCCATCCCCGACTTCCCCGGCATCTTAATATCCAGGATCACCAGCGATACCCTGTTTTCTTTCAGTTTATCGAGAGCCTGGTCGCCGTCACCCGCATCCAGGCAATAGTAACCTTCATGGGAGAGTTTCTGCCGTAGAAGCCAGGAGATCGCTTCCTCGTCATCAACAATTAGTATCGATGCTTGTGTGCGCGTCATTCGGTTCCTGCCTGCTGCCTGGTTGACTGGTCGCTGCGCCATGGCGCGGGCATACGTGGCGCGGGCATCTTGCCCGCGCGGACAGGCATCCGGCCCACCCTCCCACGTCCCGCCCGGTAATACGAATGTTCGAGACCGGAAAAGTCCCGGTTTCGCCATTCCCCGATCTGGCCTGATACGATAGCACCACCAATATACCCATGTCAACACACATGAGGGATTGCAAATTACAGATTGCAGATTGCACCGGTACCACAGGCGTCCCTGCCTGTGAAAGTTGGATCTTGCCTGTGCCCGCCAGAGATTGCAGATCACTCCGTTATCAATCAAATCGTGCAAAGAAAAAGATGGAACCACGAATAAACACTAATGACTACGAAATAAGCTGCAAAGGCCCCGGACGGGGAATCGTTACCAATTCAGTGAACCCATACTGGAACGGGAAAGACTATTCGTGTCTATTCGTGTTTATTCGTGGTTTGGATTATCAACGCTTATTGG
>JACQUA010000377.1 GCA_016210565.1 Chloroflexota bacterium | reverse complement strand
GAATCCTTCGCTCTGCTCAGGACAAGTTCTTTCGGGGCGGGGCGCGGGACGAAAGACCCTTCGACTGCCCCTTCGCTTCGCTCAGGGCTCCGGCTCAGGGTGACAGCCTATTTTCTGAGGAAATCCAAAAAGCCAATGCTCAAATTCCCAAACCGGTCCTGCCCGGGATCTGAGTTTCGAAAATCGCGGGGCATGCCGGAATTGCCTGGCAGTTGCTCCGAAAACGTCATTGCGAGCGAAGCGAAGCAATCTCCTCCGCTATGCGAGAGTCCCGACCTGTCGGGACAAGGCGGACCGGATGTCCAGCCAACTGGGGGATTGCTTCGTCATCCCGATTTCATCGGGATTCCTCGCAAAGACAGCCCATTTCATCCCTTATGGTCCCGACTCCTCGGGATGCGGGTTGTCTAGTACTTAGAGATTCGGATTCAGGATTTTCTTTTGCCATTTTACTCGAGGGCGTATCTTCAAAGCAATCATAGTTAATATATCCGGAGGGTGTGGATATGACAGCCCAAGAAGCCTGGGAGGCAGCGCTGGGGGAGTTACAATTACAGGTCAACAAGGCAAATTTCAATAGCTGGCTCAAACCCACCAGGGGGCTTTCTTACACCGACAATACTTTTCTCATAGGCGTACCCAATCCTTTCATCGCGGAGTGGCTGGAAAAGCGCTGGCATTCCCTCATCAAGAAGACACTCATCTCGGTGCTGGGCAGCGACCTGGAGATAAAATTCCAGGTGGGCGCAACCGGGCCCCAGCTCCCGCAGCCTCCTGCGCCGGCGGCGGCGCCGCGTCCGGACGCGGCGCGTCCGGCCAGTAATGCGGCCAACGTTCACCCCAGTCTCATTCCGAAATACACGTTCAGCAATTTCGTCGTGTCCAGTTCCAACTGCCTGGCCCATGCGGCGGCCCTGGACGTGGCCCAGAACCCGGCCAGGAACTACAACCCCCTGTTTATCTATGCCGGGTCGGGCTTGGGGAAGACGCACCTGCTGCAGGCGATCGGCCATACGGTCTGGGCCGCCGGCTACAAGGTCCTGTGCTCCAACGGCGAGCAATTCACCAACGAGTTCGTGAATTCGTTGCGCAGCCACACCCTGGAAGATTTCCGAATGAAGTACCGCACCCCCGATGTCTTACTGATGGACGATATACAGTTTTTCTGCGGCAAAGAGCAGATGCAGGAAAACTTCTTCTACGCCTTCAACGACCTGTACAATGCCAGCCGGCAGATCGTCCTGTGCAGCGACCGTCCGCCCAAGTCTCTTCCCTTTCTCGAAGACCGCCTCATCTCCCGGTTCGAGTGGGGAATCATGGTCGGAATACTTCCCCCGGACCAGAAGGGTCGCTTCAGCATTCTGAAATCCAAGGCGGCCAACCTCTCGCTCCCCTTCCCCGACGACGCACTCCTGGCCCTCGCCAGGGCGCCCTTCCATAACATCCGCGAGCTCGAGGGCAGCCTCAACAAAGTATCCGCGGTGGCCAGGCTATCAAACCAGCCGCCCACTACCGAACTGGTGGACTCCGTCATCCGGGAGATGTTCCCCCCTGAAAGGCAAACAGGCACCCCCGCGGCCGAAAAGGTGGTTGATCACGTGGCCAGGCATTACAACGTGACGGCCCAATCCATCCTCAACAAGAAAGGTGGGCGCGCTTCCAGTCTCATACGGTACGTGGCCCTCTACCTGCTCCGGGAGCAATCAGGACTGTCGCTATCCGCTATCGGGGCCTTCCTGGGATACAAGGATCATACCTCCGTTGCCTACGGGTACAAAAAGATCGCCTCGTCCCTCGACAAGGACAAAGACCTCAAGGACGCCATAGAAAAAATCAGCCGCGACCTGCGGGATCCCGTGCTTAACCAGCAGCCCGAATAAGCGCATGGCTCCAACCCCACTCCTGCATGTTCACCGCAGAACCCCGTTTTGGCATTTCATCATCGGGGTTTTGATATTGCTCTGAAAATAGGCTGTCACCCTGAGCCGGAGCCCTGAGCGAAGCGAAGGGGCAGTCGAAGTGTCTTTCGTCCCGCGCCCCGCCCCGAAAGATTCTTCAACTACGCTCGCTGCGCTCGCTT
>JACQUA010000376.1 GCA_016210565.1 Chloroflexota bacterium | reverse complement strand
GGACGAAAGACCCTTCGACTGCCCCTTCGCTTCGCTCAGGGCTCCGGCTCAGGGTGACAGCCTATTTTCTGAGCAAATTCCAATGATTCAAGTCCCAATATCAAAACCTGGTGGCCGGCCCTATTTGGCATTTGGGCATTCGCGTTTTGGGTTTGTTTGGTACCTGCTGCTTGGAATTTGGAATTTTCCTTGTTACGGAGGAGGCGCAAAATGAAACAGAATCTGGTAGCGTTGCTTTCCATCTTGCTTCTTGCCCTTACCGCCTGCGCGGGCCAGGCGCCGCCGCCGGCGGCGGGGCCGAAAGCGGGCGACCAGCCCGCGAAGCCGGCTGCGGAAGGGTGGCAGCAGCAATGGGACAAACTGCTGGCCCAGGCCCGGACCGAGGGAAGCCTGGTCATAGTGAGCGCGGCATCGAGCGACGCCCGCACCGAGGTGAGCCGGGCGTTCAAAGAGAAAACGGGGCTCAGCGTGGAATGGGTCGCGGGCAGGCCGGCGGAATTGCTAGAGAAGCTGCGGAAGGAGCGGCAGGCGGGCATCTATTCGACCGATGCCTATTGGGGTTCCCCGGCGCCGGTGATGACCCTGTGGAAGCCGGAAGGGATGCTGGGGCCGGTCCCCCCGCTATTGCTCCCCGAGGTGACGAACCCTCAAGCCTGGTACGGCGGTAAACTGCGCTATCTCGATAAGGACAGGACCGCTTTCTCCAGTTCCAGCTATCCGCTCCAGACAATGCTGGTCAATACTGACATGGTCAGTCCCGGGGAGATAAAGTCCTACCGTGACCTGCTGGCCCCGAAATGGAAGGGCAAAATCGTCATGAATGACCCGGCCGTAACCGGCGTAGGCCAGGACTGGTTTGCCGCCAACGTGCAGAAGATAACCGGCCCCGATATCATGCGGGAGCTGGCCAAACAGGGGCCGGTGCTCTCCCGCGATCTGAGACTCATGACGGAATGGATAGCCAAGGGCAAATATCCGATCCTCATCGCCCCTCAGATGACCCAGGTGGCGGATTTCATGCGGGTTTCCGCCCCCATCAGTCTGATGATACCGAGCGAAGGAACGGTGCTGTTCGAGGCCATGGGGGTGATTTCCGCATTCGATAAGGCCCCGCACCCGGCCACGGCGCAGGTCTTCGTCAACTGGTTCCTTAGCAAAGACGGCCAAACCCTGAATTCAAAGCTTAACCTGACCGAAACGGCGCGTCTTGACGCCGACACGGGTTTCCTGCCGGCCTATATCAAGAGGCAGGCCGGCGGCAAATACTTTGAGACAGAAGCCGAAGAATACTTCCGGGAACTGCCCCAATCCATAAAACTTGCTAACGAGATTTTCGGATCCATCGTAAAGTAAATGCCCAATGACGAAACCCGAATGACGAATCAATGACGAATGACGAATTGGCGCGAAAACGACCGGTGGCACACAACCGGTGGCACACAACCGGTGGCACAGGCGTCCCGCCTGTGTGGGCCCAATTCTTACCGGTCATGGCGCTTGTACGGCCACGACCGTTTGCAAAGCTCACCACGAAGCACGGAAATGACCCGCGCAGGCACGGAGGCCTGCGCCACCCCGTTATTTTGATGCGCGGAGCTCACCATGGCCACCGCTGAACTGGCCAGATTTATCGCAAATACAGAATACCGGCATATTCCGCCGGAGGTGATCGCGGTCGCCAGGAATTGCGTCCTGGACGGCATGGGGGTCGCCCTGGCCGGTTCTCGACAGCAGGCCGGACAGACCATCATTTCCTATGTCAAGGAGCTGGGCGGCAAACCCGAGGCGGGGGTCATCGGCGGGAAATTCCGCACCTGCGCCTCCGAGGCCGCCATGGCCAACGGCGTCCTGCTTCACGTCCTGGACTACGACGACTCTGTTTCAGGATGGGGAGGGCATCTCACTGCCGCCATACTGCCCGCGGTCCTGGCCCTGGGTGAGCGGCAGGACTCATCCGGGCAGGAAGTCCTGGCGGCGCTGGCTTTCGGGTGGGAGGCTGGCGAAAGGATCGGGGACCAGATCGGTTTCCGGCTCATGCAGCTCGACTGGCATCCGCACGCCGTCCTGGGCCCGTTGGCCGCGGCGGCCGCCTGCGCCAAACTGCTGAAACTGGACGAGAAGCAGACCAGGATAGCGCTCGGAATATCCGCCTCCGAGGCGGTGGGCCTGAGAGCCAACTTCGGGACTGACACCAAGCCCTTCTACGCCGGAAAAGGCGCCCGGATGGGGGTGGTGGCGGCCCTGCTGGCGCAGAAAGGCTTTACGGCCAACGAAAGCATTCTGGAAGGCGACCTGGGCCTCGCCAGAATGTTCACGCACCAGGAACTGGATTCGGCAAAGCTCAGTCAGGGGTTAGGCCGTCCGTTCGCGCTGGTCAGCCCGGGGGTCGCCTTCAAGCTGCATCCTAGCTGCGGGCTGACGCAGAGGGGAATCAACGCCATGCTGGAACTGGTCAGGGAACACCGGTTCAGGGCGGATGACATTGCCGAAATTGAATGCCAGACCAGGGCCAGCATACCCCAGACCTTGAGATTCTCCCGGCCTCAAACGCCCGCCGAGGGAAAATTCAGCATGCAATACTGCCTGGCGGCGGCGGCGCTGGACCGGGAGGTAACCCTGCGCCAGTTTACCGGGGAGAAGGTCCTGTCGCCTGCGGCGCAGCAGCTTATGGAGAGGGTGAAGTACAGACATCCGGAAGACGCTGAATTCGATGCCGCCGATAACATCGGATTCCAGGCAGTCACCGTCAGGCTCAAGGATGGCAGGCAGTATTCCCGCAGAATCGATCACGCCCGGGGTGAACCGGAGAACCCGGTGAGCCAGGAAGAAATCATCGCCAAGTTCCGGAGCTGCGCCGAACTGGTCATTTCGCCGCCGGACATCGAGGCCACGATTGACTCGGTCCTGAAACTCGATTCCTTGCGCCGCATCAGCCGGCTAACGGGCAGGATCTGCCAAACATCCCTCTCCCTCGACGGGCATAAGCGCTAACTCGGGGCAACGAGTCTAACAAGAAATGAAACCACGAATAGACCAATGAACACGAAAGAGCTTTTGAATAACTCTCAGTTGGAATGACAAACACTGGAGTACGAAGGGACGGCGTCTTAGTGTCAATTCGTGTTTATTCGTGGTTTGAATTCGCAATGACAGGAACAGGAATTTCGAATGAATGAGCCCTTTCACAAATTATTCGAGCCGTTGAAGATCGGACCGCACACCCTGAAAAACCGAATAATAAAGTCGCCCATCACCACCAGGCTATCGCTCATCAGCGGCGAGACCTCCCCGCAACTGCTCAATCACTATGCCGAGCAGGCCAGGGGCGGGGCGGCCATGATAACCATCGAGTCCACCGAGGTTGAGTTCAAGCATCCCAGGGTGCGGCCGAACCTGCGCGTGGACAGCGACGCCTACCTGGCGGGGCTGCACGAGCTGGCGGAGGCGATACACCTGAACGGCGCCCTGGCCTGCCTCCAGATACGGCACGTGGGTATGTGGGGCGTCGATCCCATTTCACCCGCCGGTGTTACCTGCCGGCGGTCGGGAGGCCGCGACCTGGTGACGCCGCGGGCGATGTCGCTGGCGGAAATCGAAGAGGTCATCGGGCTCTTCGCCAGCGCCGCCTACCGGGCCAAGTTTACCGAGTTCGACATGGTCGAGTTGCACGGTGGAACCTCTTACTTGCTGGAGCAGTTCGTTTCCCCCCACACCAACAAAAGAGCGGATGAATGGGGGGGAAGTTTTGAAAACCGCATGCGCCTGCCCCTGGAAATCGTGCGAAGAATCCACGAACGGTGCGGCTCCGATTTCCCGGTAGGCTACCGCGTGGTGCTGGACGAGCTACTCCCCGACGGGATCACGTTTCAGGAGTCAAAGGAGTTCGTCAAGAGGCTGGAGAAGGGGGGCGTGGCCTATATTTCACCGATGGTCGGCACCTACGAGACCTTTCACACCGGCGAAGGCACCCAGTCCATCAGGGCCCCCAAGGCCCAGACGGTCAAATATACGGAGCCCCTGAAAAAAGAGGTCGGGATACCGGTTTTCGCCACTTTTCAGATTCACGAGCCCGAGCTGATGGAATCGATTCTGGAAAGGAACCAGGCTGACGCCATTGTTCTCGGCCGGCCGCTGCTGGCCGACCCGGAAATGCCGAAGAAGATAAGAGAAGGCCGGTTACAGGATATCTGCAGATGCATCAGGTGCGGCAATTGCAACGACACCAGCATGGTGACCTACCAGAAGATAACCTGCACCCAGAACCCGCAGTTGGGCAGGGAGGCCGGGTTCGCCCTGCGGCCGGCGGCTTCGCGCCGGAGGATAATGGTGGTGGGCGGGGGACCGGCGGGGCTGGAGGCCGCTCGCATAGCGGCCCTCCGGGGCCACGAGGTGACGCTCCTGGAAAAGGAAGCCAAACCTGGCGGACAGGTTAAGGTTGCCGCCCTTCCCATCGGCAAAGAGGACTTGTTGTCCTATGTGGTCGGCTGGCGGATCCGCGAGTGCCGGAACGCCGGCGTCAGGATCGAAACGGAGAAAGAAGCGACGCCGGAGGTGGTCAGAGAACTACGACCGGACGCCGTCATCATCGCCACTGGCGCCGGGCTCCTGGTGCCAGACATACCTGGAATCCGGCGAAGCAACGTGGTGAGCGCCGGGGCCATCCTCCAGGGCAAGGTGACCCCTGGCAAGAGGGTGGTCGTGGCGGGGGGCGGCTTGGTGGGGGCTGAGACCGCGGACTTCATTGCCGAGAAGGGGCTGGCCGAGACCGTGACGGTTATCGAGGTGCTGCCGGAAATCGCAGCCGAAATGGGCCTCATGAACCGGGCCTACCTGATACAGAAGCTGGCGGAGTACAAAGTGAACCTGATGACAAACTGCAACATTCGCGAGATCACCGACCGCGGCGTCATCGCCCTCGACAAAGCGGGGAAAGAAATCTCCGTCGAGGCCGATACCGTGGTCCTGGCCATGGGCATGGTCTCCCAGAACAGCCTGGGGCCGGCCCTGGTTGCGGGCGGCAGCGAGGTCCTCGTCATCGGAGACTGCAAGAAACCGCGCAACCTGACGGAGGCCATCCTCGAAGGCGCCCACGCGGGGCGGACCATATGATCGGCAAGAATCCCCCTTAATCCCCCTTTCGCAAAGGGGGAGGGGGCGGGGAAAAACGCACGCCTTTTGCTATATAATAGTTTATCTCAACAGAAGGAGACACAATGGCAATCAGAATCCTCGGTATATCGGGCTCCCCCATCCTGGGGGGCAACTGCGATAAGATGGTCCAGTTGGCGCTCAAAGCCGCTGAAGATGCGGCGGTGAGCCCCGGAGAAATCGAGACGGAGTTCATACCCTTGGCGGACAGGAAGATCGAAATGTGCGAGGCCTGCCAGTACTGCGTGGAACACAAGGTATTTTGCAAGAAGACCGACGACGCCTACGCCGTCTTCCAGAGGATGGCAGCCGCTGACGGCATCATCGTGGGCGGGCCGACCTGGGGCTGGACCGTCTGTCCGCTGATCCCCCTCCTCCTGACCCGCGGTCGGTTCTACAACTTCTTCCCTCCCTATGGCCTCAGGAACAAGGTCTGCGGCGCGGTTACCGTCGGCTGGCATGGCCGCGGGTGCGCCGAGGCCCTGGGAGTCATCGAAACGGAGCTGAAATCGGCCCTGATGATTCCCGTGGCCCGGGCCATGGCCGTGACCAGCACCGCCGCCTACGGCCAGACCCCGAAATACCTGGAGCACGGCGCCCTGGACGACCGTGTGGGCGTGAAGTGGGTCAAGAACGTCGGGTTGCGCGTGGTCGAAGTGACCCGGCTGATCAAGACCGGCCAAGACGCCGGCGGCCAGGCGCCTCCGGAGTTCTGCATCATCACCTCCGGCGCCACCATGGCTGTGCCGAAGAAACAGTTCGTCGCCGGCGTCTGGACCGACAAGGTCAGTGCATGAAGCAGGTAGGGTGGGTTAAGCACAGAGGGAAGGCAGCGGCGCGGGGTGGCTGTGCGAACCCACCGCGAGGACGAAATTCCAAGTTCCAAATTCCAAACAAACCCAAAATCCGAATGTTCAAATGCCAAATAGGGTTGGCCACCAGGTTTTGATATTGAGCCTTGAATCATTGGAATTTGCTCAGAAAATAGGCTGTCACCCTGAGCCGGAGCCCTGAGCGAAGCGAAGGGGCAGTCGAAGGGTCTTTCGTCCCGCGCCCCGCCCCGAAAGATTCTTCGACTATCCCGATTCTATCGGGACTGCGCTCGCTTCGCTCAGAATGACATTTTCATCGTTCATTGTCCCGACTCGTCGGGATGGCCGATTGTTTGGAATTTGGTTATTGGAATGTCTTACGTTGGCTTGGTGGGTTCGCGTCCCGATGCGGCATCGGGACGCTTAACCCACCCTACTCCTATGCCTTCACTGGAGGAAAAAACTTGGCCAGTCTGATTGAGCAGTTAGCCGGCTTTTCCGAGGGCCTGAAACTCGAAGACCTGCCCGGAAACGTGCTGGCCGAAGCGAAGCGGATCATCCTGGATTCCGCCGCCTGCGGCATCGCCGGGTTTGTTAGTGAAAAAGGCAAACTGGCGGCCGAGGCGGCCGGGCAGATGGGCCCGGGCGATGAGGCCACCGTCCTGGGGATAGGGCAGAGGGCGTCGGTATACGCGGCTGCCTTTGCCAACGGCGAGCTGATAAACGCCCTGGACTACGATGCGCTGCTGACGCCCCCCGGCCACGCCGCGCCCTATGTTCTTCCGGCCCTGCTGGCCCTGGCCGAAAAGCGGCGGCTTTCCGGCAAACAGCTCCTGCTGGCCACCGTGGTGTCCCACGAAGCCTGCGTCAGGATCGGCGCCGCCATGGGCTACTATCGCGACCCCGCCAATCCCCGGACTACGCTGCATCCCGTGACCGGCTTCAGCTCCACGGCGCTGGGCGCCGCCTTTGGCGTGAGCAAACTGCTTTCGCTGAGCGCGCCGGAAACCGCCAACGCCGTGGGACTGGCAGGACGGATGGCCCCCGCCCAGTCCAACACCAAGTGGGTCCGGACCGTGCCGCTGACCATGGAGAAATCCCTTATGGCCGGCTGGGCCACCCAGATTCCCATCACCGCGGCGCTGCTGGCTTCAAAAGGCTACACCGGCGACGTTACTTTGCTCGAAGGGGATTACGGGTTCTGGCGCTTTATGGGTTCGGCGAAATGGAACCCGGCAGGCGTCATGGACGGCCTGGGCAAGAAATGGAATTTCCCCCAGGCAACGATCTACAAGTACTATCCGGGGTGCCGCATAATACACACGGCCCTCGACTGCTTCGTGGCCATCCGCGACCGGGAAAACCTCCAGCCGGAAGAGATCGAAAGCGTCCAGGCGTATGTGGACGCCCACATCGCCGACGAGCCGGCCTGGGCCAACATCGACCTGAAGTCCGACATCGACGCCCAGATGAGCGTGGCCTATAGCTTTGCCGTGGCCGCCTACCGCGTTCCCGTCGGTCCCGGATGGTTTGCCGCCGGCGCCTGGCAAGATGAGAAGATACGGGGATTCATGCCCCGGGTCAAATTCGCGGGCCATCCCGACTATTTCAAGGCGCTGGAGAAGGACTCCGCCAGCCGCATCGGCGGGGTGGAGGTGGTCGCCAGGGGCAGAAAGTACACCGGCGAGCGCAGCTACCGCAAAGGCTCCCCGGCCACCCCGGAAACCTACATGGCCGACAGGGAGCTGGAAGAAAAATTCCGGCTTTGCGCCGGCGCGCTGCTGCCCCAGCGCAAGATCGAACGCGCCTGCCGGCAGCTATGGAACCTGGAACAGCTAGGGGATGTCTCGGATCTTATGCAGAACCTGGCGGTCTAAATTGAGCAATCAGCAGTCAGCATTCAGCTATCAGCTTTCAGCATGAACCTCTCAACTCCGGCTGATGGCTGCCCGCTGACGGCGGTAGTTGATAGCTGACAGCTTTTTCAGGAGAAACATTATGGACGAAAAGACACGAACCCTCGTGGAGCAAATAGAAAAAGAGAGGGGCTTCGGCATGCCCTGGCGACGGATCCTCGCTGAATACGACCCGGAGTTCCTGGAAATCTTTCACAAAGGGATGATGCACGTCGCGTCGAACGAAAGCGGGCTTCCGCGCAAGACCAGGGAGATCATCCAGTTGACCCTCTCGGCCTTTACCAGCCATGAACCCGGGTTCAGGGTCCATTTGAGAAACGCCCTGAAGGAGGGCGCTACGCCAACGGAAATAATGCAAGCGCTGGAGCTGGCCGTCATGAGCGGCATTCACGCCATGTCGATCATGCTGCCCGCCATGGAAGACGAAATACAGAAATTCCGGCAGCAAGGCCCTTCCGGCGATGGCGCCAAAGATGCCGGAAAGTGAAGGAGGTTGAGACCATTCCATTCACATTGACGAATCAATCGGCCGATGGCGCACCCTGAGGGATGAAAATGTCATTCTGAGCGAAGACGAGTCCCGATAGTATCGGGACGAGTCGTAGTCGAAGAATCCTTCACTCCGTTCAGGACAGGTTCTTTCGCTGGCCGCACACCCCGGAGAAAGACCCTTCGACTGCCCCTTCGCTTCGCTCAGGGCTCCGGCTCAGGGTGACATCCTCTGAGCAGTGAGTTGATGAATGCCCGCTTCACGATGAGCGGCGCACAGTTCCAAATTCGAAGGAGGCTACGAAAGTGAAAAACAAGGTTCTCACAACACTGGTTGCCGTTGTGGTCTTGCTGGCGGCTATCGCTGCCACAGCGCTGGCGGCATGCACCGGCCCAGCCGCCCCGCCCGGCCCGGCGCCCGCCGCCCCGGCTGCGCCGGCAGCCAAGGGTGAAGCCGGCTGGCAGCAGGCCTGGGAAAAGACCATCGCCGACGCCAAGAAAGAGGGCAAGCTGACCGGCTATGGCCTCTGGGGCCTCGAGCAGCGGACGCCCATCATCCAGGCATTCACGGCCAAATACGGCATCGAAGTAGACTTCGTCGGCGTGCAACGCGGCGCCGAGATGGTGACCAAGCTCAGGACTGAAAGGGCGGCCGGCCTGAACCTGGCGGACTTCTTCGGGATCGGCGGCAACACCGGCATCGTGCTGCTGAAACCGGAAGGCCTGCAGGCGCCGGCGGAGGCGCTGCTGATCCTTCCCGAGGTCAAAGACCCGAAGAACTGGACGGGAGGTAATTTCCCCTGGATCGAAAAGGACAAGCAGGCGATAGCCTTTATCGCTAACGTCGACCCCGGCTTCCTAATCAACACCGACCTGGTCAAGAAGGGTGAGATCACCTCGTATAAGGACCTTCTCAAACCGCAGTATAAGGGGAAGATGACCCTGAACGACCCGACCATGGGCGGGGCGAGCAGCGTCATGTTCGCCTTCCTCAAGAAGATCTGGAGCCAGGACGAGGCCAAGGACTACCTGCGCCGGTTGATAAAAGAACAGAACGTGGAAATCCAGAGAGACTACCGTCTCCACGTGGAAGGGGTGGCCAAGGCGAAGTTTGCCGTGGGCATCGGTCCGCATCCCAATACCGTGGTGGACTTCATGAGGGCGGGAGCGCCGGTGGATATTGCAGTGCCGCAAGAAGGCAGCATCGTCACCTACGGTACTGGGGCTATCTCGACGGCCGTCAATCCGCCTCATCCCGCGGCCACGAAGCTGTTCTTGAACTGGCTCCTCACCAAAGAAGGCCAGGATATTGCCGCCAAGAGCTACGGCCAGCCGAGCATCCGTGTTGACGCCTCCACCGAGGGGGTCTTTCCCATCTTCCAAACATCATCGCAAGCCAAGCTCTACTTCGAGTCTGAGGAGGATACCCTCTACCGGGCCAACGTCCTCATGGGCGAGCTGAAACAGGTCATCGACACGACCAAATAGAGTCTAGAGTCTAGAGTCTTGAGTTTTGAGTCCTGAGTCGGGGCCACCCGTAGCGCCACCCCTTGCCCGCCTCGCGGACTCTCGCAAAGCGGAGCGGGTGTCGTTGCCGTTTGCCCACCGGGGCCCGACAGGGGCGAGCCCTGTCGCTACTGGGTTTCCTCTCCCTCGATGGGAGAGGACTAAGGAGAGGGTGAAATATAACCCTCTCTCTCTGACTCTCTCCCACAAGGGGAGAGAGAGAAAGTCGTTATGAACGCCAACACCGGCATCACCCTGGAAAAAAAGAACCGGATAGCCTACGTCACGCTGGACCGCCCGGACGCGATGAACGCCATCAACGGCGCCATGATGAAGGCGCTCATCGCCGCCTGGACGGATATCAGGGACGACCCCGACGCATGGCTGGCGATCATCACCGGTGCAGGAGATAAAGCCTTCTGCGCCGGCAACGACCTGAAAGAAAGAGGGCAGGAAGGCGCCGGCGAGACTATCGCCACCATCGCCGCCCGCCCCGATATCCCCCTGCGGCGCATGGACCTCTGGAAGCCGGTCATCTGCGCCATCAACGGCATCGCCCTGGGCAGCGGTTTTGAGCTGGCCCTTTCCTGTGATATCAGGATCGCCGCTGACCATGCCCGGATGGGGCTGCCGGAGGTGAAGCGGGGCCTTATACCCGGCGGCGGCGGTACGGCGCGGCTGTGCCGCCTGGTCCCCTTCGGCCTGGCCCTGGAAATGCTCATGACCGGCGATATGCTCTCCGCTGCCGAGGCGCGCCAGTTGGGACTGGTGAACAAAGTCGTTCCCCTGGCAGACCTGATGAGGACCGCCGAAGAACTGGCCGCCAGGATCAACGAAAATGGGCCGCTGGCGGTGCGCGGCGTTAAGGAAATCGCCTACCGCAGCCGGGAGATGACGCTGCCCGAAACCCTGGCCATGGAGAGCCTGATGACGTCGGTCATCAGGCAGAGCGAAGACGCCAAAGAAGGCCCCAGGGCGTTCGTGGAGAAACGGAAACCAGCATATAGGGGAAAATGACGAATCAATCAGCCATCCCCACGAGTCGGGACCATGAAGAATGAAAATGTCATTCTGAACGAAGACGAGCGCAAGCGAGTCGTAGTCGAAGAATCCTTCGCTTCGCTCAGGACAAGTTCTTTTAGGGGGGGAACCAAAGACCCTTCGACTTCGCTCAGGGTGACATTTTCTGAGCAATGACGAAAGAATTCAGAATCCAGAATCCAGAATGGGGGGAGCCCTCAATTCTGAATTCTTTTTCGCTAGCAAGGAGTGAACTTTGAAACAGTGTCTTGAAGGCATCAAGGTCCTCGAACTGGCCGCCTTCGCTTTTGGGCCGAGGGTGGCGACCCATCTTGGAGACATGGGCGCCGACGTGATCAAACTGGAGCACCCCGGCGGCGGCGACCCCTCGCGGGCTTTGACTTCGCTCCGGGGCTTGCCCGTGGGAAAGTTCAACTACTATTTCGAGATGTCCAACCACAACAAGAAGAGCGTCGCCATCGACCTGACCCACCCCGAAGGCCGGGAAATCGGCTACAAGCTGGTTTCCCAGGCGGATGTGCTCGTGACCAACTTCCAGGTGACCGCACTCCAGAAACTGGGCATGGACTACGAAACCATTTCTAAGATGAACAAGAAGATCGTCTATGCCCTGGGCACCGGCTGGGGTCTCAAGGGTCCCGATAAGGACCTCCAGGCCTTTGACTTCGTGGTCGCGGCCCGAAGCGGCCTGCTGACCGCTTTCGCCCAACCGGGCACGCCGCCGGTCGCCTTCGTGCCCGCCTTTGGCGACCACATAACCGCCCTGGCCCTGGCCTACGGGATCATGCTGGCCCTCTTTCACCGCGAGCGCACCGGCGAAGGCCAGATGGTCCACATGTCGCTGCTCGGCGGGTTGAATGAGGCCAACGCCCTGAGCGTTTCCGGGGCCATCGCCACCGGCGAGGACATACCCCGGACTTCGCGCAAGCAGGTGGTCAACGCCCTCTGGAACCAGTACGAATGCAAGGACGGCAACTGGATCCAACTGGCCATGGGACAGACCGACCGGTTCTGGCACGATTTCTGCCCCGCCATGGGGCTGGAACAAATCGAGAAGGACCCGCGGTTTGACTCCCATGCCAGCCGGACCAAGAATAACGAGGCCCTCATCGCCCTGCTGGACAAGACGTTTTCCACGCGGACCAGGGATGAGTGGATCGCCCTGTTCCGGGACCGGAACATCATCTGGGGCCCGGTAAAGACCATCCTGGAGGCCACCCAGGACCCGCAGCTATGGGAAAACAGCAACCTGGTCCATTACGACCATCCGGCAGAAGGACGCATCAAGATGGTTGGGCCGCCCGTGCAGCTCAGCAAGACCCCCGGCTCCATTCGCATGCCCGGCCCGGTGATCGGCCAGCACACCGAAGAAGTTCTCTTGAGCCTCGGCTATAGCTGGGATGACATCGGGCGCCTGAAGAAGGCGAAAACAGTAATCTAACAGTTGGTATCACAGGCCGCCGTGCCTGTGCGGGCCTGGCCAAAATTCAACTTCCACAGCCGGGACGCCTGTGCGGTTGATTGGTCCGGCATTGGAATTTGGAATTTGGCACCTGGAATTTCCGGCTTGCCCGGTAAGGGAGCATCGAAATGAAGAAAATCGGTTTCATCGGGCTCGGCATCATGGGAGAGCCCATGGCAAAGAGGCTGATCAAGGCCGGTAACGAGCTCACCGTCTGCGGCCACCGCAGAAAGGAACCCGTCGAGGCGTTGAAGGCAGCCGGCGCGGCGGCGGTGGCCACCGCCAGGGAGGTCGCCGCCCGCTCCGACGTCATCATCACGATGGTTCGGGACGAGGCGCAGACCGACGAGGTGACGTTCGGCAAGGACGGCATCTTCGAGGGCCTGAAACCCGGCGCTACCATCATTCTCATGAGCACGCTGCAACCGGCCTTCTGCCGCCGGCTGGCCGCCCGGGTTGCGGAGAAGAAAGGGAACGTCCTGGACGCCCCGGTGAGCGGGGCGCACATGCGGGCGGAGGCGGGGACTCTTTCCATCTTCATCGGCGGCGACGAAAAGATAGCGAAGGAAAACTGGCCCGTCTTCGAAGCCATGGGACAGAACCTGTTTTACCAGGGCGACCTGGGCAAAGGCCAGGTCGTCAAGCTGATCAACAACCTCGTGCTGCTCTTGAACATGCAGGCCGCCGCCGAAGGCGTCTCCCTCGGAAAGAAGGCGGGGGTCGACCCGGAGCGCATCGTGGCTATCCTCAAGACCAGCACCGGCAATAGCTGGGTGGCCCAGAACTGGGACCATATAAGAGATGACGTCATCCTGGAACACCGCCAGCATGGGTTCGATGGCCACACCCAGTTGCTTTACCACGAACTGGGGCTGGCGCTGGAAATGGCCAAAGACCTCAAGACGAGACTGCCCCTGAGCGGCCTGGCCAGCCAGAACAACCTGGGAGGCTATGACATCTAACGCCGAATGACGAATGACGAATCAATCATCCATGCGCCTGTGGCGCACCACGAAGGATGAAAATGGCGTGCTCTGTCATTCTGAACGAAGCGAGCGTAGTCGAAGAATCTTTCGAGGTGGGCGGCCGGGCGAAAGACCCTTCGCCTGCCCCTTCGCTTCGCTCAGGGCTTCGGCTCAGGGCGACATTCTCGTAGCAATGCTCGAAACTCGAATGCTGAAACCGGGTCCTTCATTCCCCATTTGGTCATTCGAATTTGATTCGTCCTTCGGGTCTCGAAATCCGTCATTCTTTCTATTGATTGGTCATTCGTCATTCGGACTTCGTCATTCCTTCGTGCCCTACCGATTTGCCAGGAGGAGCTATTGGACCTGCAATTTGAAAAGAACGATCACGTCGGCGTCATAACCCTGAACCGTCCGGACAAGCTCAACGCGTTGACCGGAAACATGATCGAAGAATGGGTCAGGGCCCTGGAGTCCGCGCAGAAGGATGAAGATGTCCGTGTCGTGGTGGTGACCGGGGCCGGCCGGGCGTTCTGCTCCGGCATGGACGTTAGCGAATTGAAGCCCGACCCGCGTTCGCTCGCCGAGCGCCGGAACTCCATGAGGGAGGGCGTCCAGCGGGTACCGCGCGCCGTGGCCGCCCTGGAAAAGCCCTACATCGCTTCGGTCAGGGGCCCCGCCTTCGGCGGCGGCATGGACCTGGTAACCATGACCGACATCCGAATTGCCGCGGAAAGCGCCAGGTTCTCCATGTCCTACGCCAACATGGGCCTGACTCCGGGCAACGGCGGCTGCTTCTACCTTCCGCAGGTCATCGGCTTCGCCAGGGCCGCCGAGCTAATCTGGACCGCGAGGGTGATGGACGCCCAGGAAGCCCTGCGGATCGGCTATGTCAGCAGGGTCGTGAAGGACGAAGATCTGTGGCCCGAAACCATGAAGCTGGCAGGCCAGATCGCCAACAGCCCCCCCATCGCCACGCAGCTTGCCAAGCGCCTGATGCGGCGCTGCCGCCTCCTGGACGAAAACGCCGTCCTGGAAGCCCACGAGTATGCCATCCTCATCGCCGGAAGCAGCCAGGACGCCGTCGAAGGCCCCACGGCGTGGCGCGAGAAACGGCCGCCGCATTTCCAGGGGAAATAGCAAGAAGAAATGACGAAGCCCGGGATGGAACCACGAATGCACACGAATAAACACAAAAGGTTTTATGAATAACTCTCGGTTAGGATGACAAGCATTGGAACATGAAAAGATAGCATTTTGGTGTCTATTCGTGTCAATTCGTGTTTATTCGTGGTTCAAATCACAGGGTCTTGATGCCTACCCACGCTGTCAAGTATGTCCGAAAGTGTGTCCCAAAGCCAGCATAAAGGGGACAGGACTGTGCCTCGGAAAATGACCATCATGTCGCCCCTAGCCGCGGCCGCCCCGGCCGCAGCCACGGCCTGGCCGGTCATTCCCGGTTTGAAGGGCAAGACCGTAGCCTTTGTCAGCAACGAGCACTGGCTGGCCCTCAAACCGATCTGGAAGAAGATGACCGAGGTGCTTCTGACCCGGTACGGTGTGGAAACCATCTTCAAGGCGCCGGTGCCGGCGCTGCAAGCCGCGCCTGCGGACGCCATTGCCAACGTCCTCGCCCGCAGCCAGGCGGCGATCGTAGCCCTCGCCAACTGAGGGGCCTGCACGCCGTGGAGTGTCCACGCTACTTCGGAACTCCTTCGAAAAGGGCTGCCTGCCGTCCTTCTGGTCAGTGAAGAGTTCGCGGGACTGCTGGACATCGTTGCCCGGAGCAAGGGCCTGGCCGCTATCCCCCACGTGAAGCTGCCGGAAGGCATGGAGACAATGCCGGAGGCCGACGTGGAGGCGGTCATGGAAAGAGCGGCTGGCGAGGTGGTCGCGCTCCTCACGACTCGCCCGGAAACCGGCTCGCTCCAGGGCGCCGGAGATCAGTTGCCGGAGTCCAGCGTCGAAGTCAGCGATTCCCTCGAAGCAGTCTACCAGCTTGTGACGGAGAAGCGGTGGGGGGACGGCCTTCCGGTGACGCCGCCTACCCCGGAAAGGGTCAAGGAAATGCTGGGGGCTGCCGGCCGGGCGCCCGACGAAGTCCTGGGCGAAATGCCGCCCGCCGGCGCTCCCGTCACCCTGGAAAAGCTGGCCGTCAACGCCGTCATGGCGGGTTGTCTCCCGGACTATTTCCCGGTGGTGGCGGCCGCGGTAGAGGCGATGCTGGCGCCTGAATTCAACCTGCTGGGGATACAATGCACCACCAACCCGGCAGGCCCCCTGGTCATCGTCAACGGCCCGGTCAGGCAGAAACTGGGCATCAATTGCACCGATGGCTGCATGGGACCGGGATGGCGGGCCAACGCCGCCATCGGCCGGGCCATACGGCTTATTCTCATCAATATCGGGGGCGGGCTGCCCGGTGAGGTGGACAGGGCTGTCCAGGGCATGCCCGGCAAATACACCTTTTGCTTCGGCGAGGATGAGGAAGGCAGTCCCTGGTCGCCCCTCCACGTCGAAAGGGGTTTCCGGAAGGAAGACAGCGCCGTGACGGTGGTGGGGGTGCAGGGTACCTGCAATTCGCTTTGCCGGGTCCCCCGGAGCCTGGCTTTTCTGCGCCTGGCGGCCAGTTCCATGTGCTACCCGGGAAACAACAACATGGTGCTGGGGGGAGGCGAACCGCTGGTGGCCTTTACCGCGGGGCACGCCCGGATGCTGGCGGCGGACGGCTTCGACAAGGCAGGGGTGAAGGAATTCTTGTTCGAACACGCCCGGGTGCCCCTATCACAGTTGTTCCCGGAAGGGTTGGGCGCCAGCGGGATTGCCGGCAAGGGCCAGATAGTGGTTGACGGAACCGCCTTGCCCTGCAGGTCCGCAGGGGATATCATGATAGTCATTGCCGGGGCGCGAAAGCCTCACCACCTGGTCACCATGCCAACGTTTGGAGAGACCAGGGCGGTAACTAGGCCGGTCAGGATCAAATAGGACTGGTAGCACAGGCGTCCCTGCCTGTGAGGGCTCGATTAAGAAACAGACAATGACGAAGTCCGAATGACGAATGACGAATGACCAATGACGGATAGGCCGTCATTGCGAGTCCCGACTTTGTCGGGACGAAGCAATCTCCCGGATGTCCAGCCAACTGGGGGATTGCTTCGTCGCTTCGCTCCTCGCAATGACAGTGGGTTTTCGCCATTCGTCATTTCCCAGGAAGGTAACCCTTGGACAAACTACAGCGCCTCAAACAACTCATTCCGTCAATAACCGGCATCAAAAACGCCAAACTGAGGAAAGGCGTTCTGGCCGTGTGGGTCAGGGCCTGGGAAGAGAGCGCCTGGAACGACCCTGCTGAATGCCCTTTCATTCCCGACAGCCCCGATTGCAGTTTGGTACAGCATACCAACTTCATAGTCGAAACGGTCCTGGCCATGGCCTCTTCGGCCAAAAGCATCTGGAACATCGGGCTGAACACTGACTTCCTGATCGCAGGGGCCGTCCTGCACGACGTTTCGAAACTGGTGGAGTTCGCCCCCGGCGCGGTATCCGAGATAGGCGAGAATCTCGTCCATGCTTCCTATGGCGTGCACCTGGCGCTGAACGCCGGACTGCCTCTCCAGGTGGTCAACATGATCGGCGCCCACACGCCGCAGGTCTACCTGCTGCCGAAGAGTCCGGAAGGGGTGCTCCTCTGTTACGCCGACTATGCGGCTGCGGACATCTTTCACCTGCTCCACGGAAAGTCACTGCTCCTCAGCAGCGTGGATTTCAGGTTTGTGCGCTGATACCGGTGCCACAGGCGTCCCGCCTGTGAAAGCTGGACGAGACCAACGTTAATCCAGGAGTTGGTCTTCACCGCAGAGGACACAAAGGAACGCAAAGGGACCGTAGCGACACCCCTTGTCCCGACAGGTCCGGATCGAAGCCCCGGTAATCAGCCGGGAAACGACGCCGATGCATCGCGGGTCGCTACTTCGCACCACGAAACACACGAATAACACGAAAGCGCGCCGATAACGCAAACAAATGGTGGAATCTCTTTTCGTGTGGTTCGTGTCTTTCGTGGTTGAACAATTTGTTTGCTTTGATTAGCGCCCGGTGAAAAGAGGTAACCCTTGGAACTAGTATCCAGAATGCTGTCCGGAGACCGGAACGCCCTGGCGCGCCTGATCAGCCTGGCGGAGGAGGAGCGCCCGGAAGTCCCGGATATACTCGAAAGCCTGAAGGATCACCTGGGGAGGGGATACCTGATCGGCATTACGGGCGTTCCCGGCGGCGGCAAGAGCACCCTGGTGGACAGGTTGACCCGGATTATGCGGGGCAAAGGTCATTCCGTGGGAATCATCGCCGTGGACCCCTCCAGCCCCTTCAGCGGGGGGGCGTTGCTGGGAGACCGCCTGCGCATGCAGCAACACTGCATGGACAGCGAGGTATTCATCCGCAGCATGGCCACCCGGGGCGCCCACGGCGGGTTGCCCGGTACCGTTCGCTCGGTGGCCAAGCTGATGGACGCCTCAGGCAAGGACTACATCATCATCGAAACGGCCGGCGTGGGGCAGACCGAGCTGGACATCATGAAGATAGCCGATACCATCCTGGTGGTGTTGACCCCTGAGGGCGGGGACAGTATCCAATCATTGAAAGCCGGCCTCCTGGAGATCGCCGACATCTTCGTGGTCAACAAGGCCGACCGGCCGGGGTCCGAACAAATGGTCCAGAACCTCCTGTCCCTGGTCCACTCACCCACCAGGTATCCCTGGTGGCAGACCCCGGTGCTGCCGGTCCAGGCCGCCAATGACGTGGGGGTGGAAGAGCTGTGGTGTCAAATCGAAAAGCACCGCGCCGCCAAAGAGGAGATGGGCTTCCTCGTCTCATCGCGCACGGACCACCGCGTCCAGGAGTTCCGCGAGCGGGTTCAGGACGAGCTCTTCTCGAGGATATGCCGGCATCTGGACCGGAGTGGTCGGTTTGCCAAGTACCTCAAAAAAGTCCAGGCCCACGAGACCGGCCCGTCAAAAGCCGCCGCCGACCTGCTGAACGACAACGCCTTCTGGGATGAGTGGTACCGGGAGGAAAGGGAAGGCAGGGGTGGGTAACAGCCCGGCCGGTTAGCAAGACGACCACGAGAGGCACTAATAGCTCGGTCGGGGCCGGTCCGCCGTGAGTGTGCTAAGATATATCAATAAAGACATCAAACAGAAAACAGGTGCAGCTAATATGAAAACGCAAAGGTCTCCCAAGTGCCGGGAGCCAGAGCATGCCCTGGCGGTGGCCGTTTACAGGAACGAGCAGGAACGGCTGAAGTATCTTCTCCAGAAGGCTCTCGGTAAGTACGGTAAGCCCAAAATAAGCCTGAAACAACTGAGGGCGCGGCTTGGCGCCCAGATGGGCGATATTTCGCTCAGCCAGGAGATTATCAAGATGCGCGAAGAAGGCTATTAGTGCCGGTCTTCTATTTCGATGTCGGCTCTGGCAAAGCGGTACAAGGAGGAAAAGGGCACGGAAGTGGTTGACTTCGTTTTCAGCCGGGCGACTGAGGACCGACTGGTAACTTCGTTCCTGGCAGCCGTCGAGCTTGCCGGAGCCGCTCACAGATTGAAGAAGAGCAACGTCCTGGACGAGGCTGCGGCTTCTGAGTTTGTCGCGCAGTTCAACGAGGATATGATGGCCGTACTCCAGGTATTCCCCATAAGTGATTCCACCGTGGCAGTTGCCGTCGGAATTGCCGAGCATTACGGGCTCCGCGCTGCCGATTCGATCCATCTATCAACAATGACGGAGATTCGAACCGCCTCTATGGGAGCCGAAACCGAACTGATAGCGCTCGTAGCCGACAAGTCCCTTCTTCGGGCCGCCGCGCAAGAGGGGATCACCGTGGCGAACCCGGACGAAGACGGGGCTTTGGACAAGCTCAGGAACCTGTTGAGCCTCTGATTCCAGCTCCCGGGGTCTCAGAGTGTATTGTGTCCGTCCGTCTAGATACGGGTAGGGTCCGGATCAGTCGGGGATCAGGGCCAGGAATCCCTGGCTTGTCCGGGTATAGATCTCCGCCAAAGAAGAAGCTGAACGGCTTGCCAATGGTCCCAGGCATGAAAACAGCCAACACCATCCCGGCGCCGGACGGCGGGGACAGCATCCCAACGCCCGTGGTGGAAAACCCGGTGCTGCCCACCCAGGCCGCCACGGTGCTGCTCAGCGACAGGGCTTTCTGGGACGAATGGTAACGGCAGGAACGGGAAAGCACGGGTGAGTAGCGGCCCGCCCCGGGTGCGCCGGGGGAACCTGAACAAGCACGGAACGTCCGGGCCACAAATTGCACGAAAAGGCGTTTGGCCGTTTTGACCAAACGCAATGGGGCACATTGGTTTGCTGCAGAGTACAGCGCATTCCGAAATGCCTTCGTGTTTGTGGTGGGGGAACTGCGGCAAACGCGGGTAGTGTGGGTGGTCGTCGTAGGGGAAGCGACACTGGTTGGCGCTATCCATGTAGTGAAAAGAATAGTGTGTCCAATCTGGGAATCCGCCAGCGAAATCTACGGTGAGAAAGACCTGAAGGATAGTTCCATCTTCGTAAAGGACCCTGGCGGCCAGGCTACCAATCTGGTCGGCGAAGACTTCCAGCACAGGTTCGGATTGAAGGTCGGCGTAGGTGGAAACGCCTTTACCGAGGAGACGAACGATATCTTCAAAGTAGACTTCAAGGTCTTCGGCCAACCCGCTACACCTTCATGCGCTGGTCAATCAACCCGGCCTTACTTGCCATGTCGTAATAAGTTATCCATCGCAGAAAGTCAGGATCCTCCGGTAGTTCTCCGCGATTGAACTTCACGGAGAATTCCTGCGAGTCCATGCCGTACTTCGCCTCGTACTGTTTCAGAAGCTTGTCCAGGTCTTTTGCGCTTAGAATACGTTTCTTCATCGGAATATGCGTCCAGACTGCCGTTGCAATATCAGACCATATGACACTCGTGCTGGGAATGCAAGTTCCGCAGGACCGTGCAAAAACTGCGGGCCATATTGAAGCTGGAGACGGCGATAATAGAAGCCTGGGAGAGCTTTCCCGCGCGCTATTACGAAAAGTGAACCTTTTCGAAGATCCCGTATCCAGCAGACCACACATGGGCCAGGCGAGCCGCATCCGGGAGCCAGAGCCCTGAGCTGGGACGGTATTAAGGTCATTGACGAAATACGTCAACACCGTCAAAATCCCGCCCCCACAGGCCCCGACGCATCGGGGTGTTACCCTCAGGAGTCAGAAATGGTCAATTCTAAGCTGGCTTATCGGGCCCGGGGCCCGTGGGTCAGGCCCACTTCCAGAAGATTTCGGAAGGTATCTGATCGACCGCAAGGAGGCTGTGGAATAATGGTAATCTCCACAGTCTCCCCTGTCAGGCAGCTATCAGGCGGGGCTGCAAGAGGGGGGTGGTTGCCCGGTCATCACACGCTGGCTTTGGGACATACTTGACACCATGGGGGGGAATCAAGATCCTGTAATCCCATATTATGCATTGGCTATCTGGCGGCTTCACTTTTCCCCGCCCCGCAAGGCTGAAGCCATGGGCTACGCCCCGCCCGGCGCCATGCCTAATCCGGGGTAATTCAAACCACGAATAAACACGAATTGAGACGAACAGACGCCCCAAGGACATCCCTTCATACTCCATTGTTCTGAAAATGTCACCCTGAGCGCAGTCGAAGGGTCTTTCGT